>CACXFI010000021.1 GCA_902766875.1 uncultured Erysipelotrichaceae bacterium
AAAAACAACAAAATATCTTTCTAAAACAAAACTTTTTTGATATAATAAAAACGAGGTGAAAAAATGAAAGTATTAGCAGTAAATGCTGGTAGTAGTTCTTTAAAATTCAGATTATATGAAATGCCAAAAGAAAAAGAACTAATATCAGGAACATTTGAAAGAATAGGAATTGAAGATAGTTTCTATACAATTAAACTAAATGGAGAAAGAGTAAAAAAGGATAGAGATTTAGAAAATCATGCTGAAGCTTTTAAAATTCTAGTAGATGAATTGATTTTAAATAAAGTAATAACAGATGCTAGCGAAATAAAAGCTGTAGGACATAGGACAGTACAAGGTGGAGAAAAATACGATCACACTGTTTTAGTAGATGATTCTGTAATTAGTGATATGGAAAGATATATTGCCTTAGCACCTCTACATAACCCAGCATCAATTACTGGAATAAGAGCCGCTCAGGAAGTATTTAAAGATGCTGTTCAAACAGCAGTATTTGATACAGCTTTCCATGCAACAATGCCAAAAGAAAACTTTATGTATCCAGTACCATATGAATGGTATACAGAACATGGAGTAAGAAAATATGGAATGCATGGAACAAGTCATAGATATGTATCTAAAAGAATAAACGAGATATTAGGAAAAGAAAATACTAAAGTTATAACTTGCCATATCGGTAATGGTGCTAGTATCAGTGCAGTAGTTAATGGTAAATGTGTAAATACTTCTATGGGATTAACACCAAATGCCGGATTAATGATGGGATCTCGTTGTGGAGATATTGATTGCAGCATAGTACCATATATGATGGATCAAGCCGGAATGACTACTAAAGAAATTGATAATGTTTTAAATAAACATAGTGGTTTCTTAGGAATAAGTGGAATAAGTAGTGATGCTAGAGATATCGAAGATGGTGTTGAAAAAGGAAACGAAAGATGCATCTTAGCTCAAAAAATGTATGTAAGAAGAGTTATTAATTATATTGCTATGTATTATGTAGAAATGGGTGGAGCAGATGCTATAGTCTTTACAGCCGGACTTGGAGAAAACTCTGTAGAAACTCGTAAATTAGTATTAGAAGGTTTAAGTGTTCTAGGAGTAAAACTAGACGAAAAAGCTAATAGTGTAAGAGGAAAAGAAAAACTAATTACAACTAAAAGTTCTAAAATACCATGCTATGTTATACCAACTGATGAAGAATTAATGATAGCAAGAGATACATACGAACTAGCAAATAAATAGAAAGAGGTTCTAATGAACAATATTTACAAAAATATCTATAAAGAGATAAGAAAATACGATACAATCGTAATTGCAAGGCATATAGGAGCAGACCCTGATGCTATAGGATGCCAATTAGCATTAAAAGAATTAATATTAAATAATTTCCCACACAAAAAAGTTTATGCTATAGGAACATATGCATCTAAATTCAAATTTATTGGCAGTCTAGATAAATTAGAGGACAATATCAATTTAAATACATGTCTCTTAATATGTCTAGATACACCAGATATAAAAAGAATAGATGGAGCAGATCCTAAAGATTTTGAATATGTTATAAAAATAGATCATCACCCTATAGTAGATAAATTTGGAGATATAGAGTTAATAGATGATAACGCTTCTAGTACTTGTCAATTAATATTAGAATTAGTATATAACACCAAATTTAAAATAACTCCTTCTATAGCTAAAAAACTATATATAGGAATATCATCTGATACCGATAGATTCTTACATCCATATACTACAGTTAAAACTTTTAAATTAGTAACTAGAATGCTATCTGAAACTAAAATAGATTTCACATCTTTATATAAACCATTATATACAAGACCATTAGTTGAAGCTAGATTTCAAGGTTATATCTACGAACATTTTGAAGTTACAGAACATGGTGTAGGATTTATAAAAATAGACGATAGTCTAATCAAAGAATATAAAGTAGATACTTCTACTGCCGGTAGCTTAATTAATAGCCTAAAGTATATAGACGGAGTACTAATAATAATATTCTTAACTGAAGATAAAAAAGCTAATCTAATAAAAGCAAATATTAGATCTGAAGGACCGATAATAAATGAAATAGCAGCTATATATGGCGGAGGAGGCCATAAATATGCTTCCGGAGCTAAACTAACAAGTTGGGATCAAGCTGATAATTTAATAAAAGATTTAGATATTTTAGCAAGTAAATATTTAGAGTCAGAAAAATAATCTGACTCTTTATTTAACTAAATAAACATAAAACCACTTTAATTTTATTTATAATCTGTTATAATAAAGTTAGATAGTGCAAAAAAAACAATCTAGTTAATTATTAAACATATAATATATATTGTGCTATAATTAAATTGAAAGGACTGATGAAAATGAAATGCAATATTAGAGGAGACAAATTAAAAGTAACAGAAGCAATTAGAGATTACATAGAAGAAAAAATTGGTAAATTAAATAAGTATTTTAAAACGGAAGATATAACTTCTCATATAGTCATAAAAGTAAGAGGTAATAGACAAATAATAGAAGTAACCATTCCTACAGATAAGTATATACTAAGAAGTGAAGTGGAAGACGACGATTTATATGCTGCTATTGATTTAGTAACCGATAAATTAGAAAGACAAATACGTAAAAATAAAACAAAATTACAACATAAAATTAATGAAACTATTAATAAAGAATTTAACTTTGATTATGAATTAGATTTAGAACCAGAAGAAGAAAAAAGAATAGTTAAAAGAAAATCTATTGAAACAAAGCCAATGGATGAAGAAGAAGCAATTCTAGAAATGGAATTACTAGGGCATGATTTCTTTGTTTATAAAGATATGGATAAAGATAGTGTATGTGTATTATATAAAAGGAAAGATGGAAATTACGGATTAATAGAAACGGAGTAGTAGCATGAAAAATTATACATTAGTAGTAATGGCAGCCGGTATAGGTAGCCGTTTTGGCGGACCTAAGCAAATAACACCAGTAGGACCTAATGGAGAATTTATAATAGATTATTCAATATATGATGCCATAAAAGCAGGATTTACTAAAGCTGTATTTATTATAAAAAAAGAACATTATGAAATATTCCAAAATACAATTGCCAAACGTATTAATAAGAATATAGAAGTAGAATATGTATTTCAAGAATTAAATGATATTCCTAGTGATGTAGAAATTCCTAAAGATAGAGTAAAACCGTGGGGAACAGATCATGCTATATTATGTGCTAAAAACAGCATAGAAGGACCTTTCGCTATTATAAATGCTGATGACTTTTATGGAAGAGATTCTTATTTTAAAGCTATAAAATTTTTAAAAGAATCAGAAAGTGATAAAGAACAAGCTGTTATATCATATCCTTATGGAGTAACTAGTAGTGATTATGGAAGTGTTAAAAGAGCTGTATTAGAATTAGAAAATGATGATGTAATAGATCTAATAGAATCAAAAATAACTACTACTGGAAATACAGCAAAATGTGCACCATTAGATGGTAGTGAAGAATTTGAAATTGAATTAGATCATCCCGTATCTATGAATTTATTCTGCTTTAAAAAATCATTCTTAAATAAAATAGAAGAAGATTTCATAAATTTCTTACATACAACAAAAGACTTAACCAAGGATGAAGCTTTAATACCTAATACCGTAAGACATTATCTAAATAAAAAAGATATATCTCTAAAAAATATTGTCTCAGAAGGATTATGGACAGGGGTAACTTATAAAGAAGATTTACCTCTATTACAAGAAACAATAAAAAATTTAATAAATAATAATGAATATCCAGAAGATTTATGGAGCAAAGAAGTAAAGGAGTAATTATGAAAGATTTAACTTTAGTAGTAATGGCTGCCGGTATGGGTAGTCGCTTCGGTGGCCCAAAACAAATAACTCCTATTGGACCTAACGGAGAATTTATAATAGATTATTCAATATATGATGCTATAAAAGCAGGTTTTGATAAAATAGTCTTTGTAATAAAAAAAGAACATGAACAAACATTTAAAGATACTATTGAAAAAAGAGTAGATGGTAGAATAAAAATAGAATATGCTTATCAAGAAATAAATACAGATAATACTAATATACCTAAGGATAGAACTAAACCTTTAGGTACAGCTCATGCCGTATTATCAGCCAAAGATTATGTAGAAGGATCATTTGCTGTTATCAATGCTGATGATTTCTATGGTCAAGATTCATATTTAAAGGTAGCTAACTTCTTAAGAACTTCAGAAGATGATACTGAAAGTGTTATGATATCTTATCCATTAATCGCTACATCTAGTAAGTATGGTAGTGTCAAAAGAGGAGTAATAACTCTAAAGGATGACTATGTAGCTGGTATTACCGAGTGTTCTTGTACTATAGATAATGATGTTGCTCACTGCCATCCATTACATGGAGGAGAAGACTTTGATACAGAAGTAACACACCCTGTATCAATGAACTTATTTGGATTTAAAAATAATTTTATGAATATGTTAGAAGAAGATTATCAAGAATTTATTCATAAAGATAGAGAATATCTAAAAGATGCTGAAGTATTCTTACCAGATACAGCCAAAAAGAATATTCAAAATGGCAAATTAAAACTAAAAAATATAGTATCTGAAGGAACATGGGTAGGACTAACTTATAAAGAAGATTTACCAGAATTAAAAGAAAAAATAAATTCTCTAATAGAAAAAGGAGATTACCCAACTAATTTATGGCAATAATTATATTGTCAACAAATTGTCAAAAATTAGTATACTTTTGTATAATTTATATACAAAAGTATTTTTTTTATGTATCATTAAATAAAGGATAGTGACAATAATGAATAATAAATTTTATAATTATTTATATGATTATATGGTAAAAGAAGGATTTGTAAAAGATACAAATCCTAAAGATCAAAAAGAAAAATTATTAATAGCAATAGAATATCTAGATAAAATAAATAGAACTCATATAGATTCTAGATTAGATATATTAAGAAAAATGTATTTAGATAGATATGTAATTAAATATGAAGATATACCAGATAGTTATTTTAAACATCAAGAACAGTTGTATTTAGAAAGAGGGTTTGGACATCATACCTTAACAGAGCAGGAAAGAAAAGAAACAGCAGAAACAGTTATAAATGATCAAAAAGTATCTTTAGAAAGAATATTAGATTATTTCTTTAGTGAAGATGCTAGATTCTATCCGGATTATTTAAGATTTTGGGCATTTCAAGGAATTATAAATCTAGGTAGTTATGATAAGAAGACAGAAAAGTTTGGAAGAAGAACTAAAGGAACAGTAGTACCATATATAGATATTAACAGGGAAGCTTTAGCCTTATCTATAAATGAAATAAATAAATATATAAAAGGTGAAGAAGTAGAAGATATAAATATATTAGAGTCATTATTTAAGAATCAAGGAGGATTAAATAATTCCTTTTCAAGACTATATACATATTATCTAAATAAAGTAAATAATAGTAAGAAATCTAATATTAATTCTAATGAAGGAGTATGGATAAAATATGCTCAAGGTAGTGACCATATAAAGTTAGTTAAATCATTAGAAGGAAAAGGAACAGGATGGTGTACAGCAGGAGAAAGTACTGCTAAGTTACAACTATCTAATGGAGACTTTTATGTTTATTATACAAAAGGAGAAACAGGAAAATATACAGAACCTAGAATTGCCATTAGAATGGATGGACATGATAAAATAGGAGAAATAAGAGGAGTAGCACCTAATCAAAATATAGAATCAGATATGGAAGGTATAGTAGATAATAAATTAGAAGAATTCCCAGATAGAGATAAATATAAGAAAAAAGTATCTGATATGAGATTATTAACAACTATCTATAAGAAACATCAAAAGCAAGAAGAACTATCTATAGAAGAACTAAGATTCTTATATGAGATAGATGATAAAATACAAGGATTTGGATATCAAAAAGATCCAAGAATAAAGGAAATAATAGGTACAAGAGATATAAGAGATGATTTATCTAAGGTATTCAATTGTTCTAAAGAAGAAATAGGATTAAAACCAAAAGATGCACTTAGTTATAAACAGTTAAAATTTTATTATGGAGATTTAGATTTAAGTTATTTAAGAAGTGCTAAAGGAATAAAACTACCTCAAAGAATTGGAGGAGCATTATATTTAAGTGGTTTAACTAATGCCAAAGATTTAACTTTACCACAAAGTATTGGAGGATTTTTGGAATTAACCAGTTTAACTAGTGCTGAAGGTTTAACCTTACCTCAAAGAATTGGAGGAGGATTATATTTAAGTGGTTTAATCAGTGCCAATGGTTTAACCTTACCACAAAGAATTGGGTGGAATGTGAATTTGGCTAATTTAGCTAGTGCCGAAGGTTTAATCTTTCCTCAAGAAATAGAAGGAAATTTATATTTAGGAAGTTTAACTAGTGCCGAAGGCTTAACCTTACCTCAAAGTATTGGAGGAGATTTATATTTAGGAAATTTAACCAGTACCAATGGTTTAACCTTACCACAAAGAATTGGGGGGAATTTGAATTTAGCTAGTTTAGCTAGCGCTGATGGTTTAAACTTGCCACAAAGAATTGGAGGAGATTTAGTTTTAAGGAGTTTAACTAGCGCCGAAGGTTTAATTTTACCTGAAGAAATTGGAGGAGATTTATTTTTAGGAAATTTAACCAGTACCAATGGTTTAACCTTACCACAAAGTATTGGAGGAGATTTAGATTTAAGAAGTTTAATCAGTGCTAAAGGTTTAGTATTTCCTGATAATTATAGTTATGGTTATGTTATTGCACCACCACACTTAAATATAGAAAATAAGTCTGGAAGAAGAAAATAATAATTAAATTATATATAAGCATAAAAGAACTAAAACATTACGATAAGGTAATCTTTAGTTCTTTTATATTTATATATATTAAAATATAATAGGTGAAGTATATGAATTATATAAAAAATCTAATTAAATCTTTAATACCAATTTTAGTAATCTATATTTTAAATTACCTAGTTATAATTATACTATCTTTAATATATACATTATTATTTAACAATAATTTAGATATATTTATAAATAACTATTTACCATACTTATTAATACCATACTTTGTATTAATAATATTATTCATAAAACATAAATATAAATATCCTAATAATAAAACAAATATATCTAAATACTATCTATCCCTATCATTAGGTATATCGCTATCGGTATTTCTTAATATGATAATATTTCTAATAATTAAAGATATTCCTACACCTACAACTAATTTAATAACATCCATAATATCAAGTGCTATTATAGGCCCAATCTTTGAAGAATATATCTTTAGATATTATTTATTAAATAAAATAAAAACATTTAATAATAATACTATATCTATCTTAATAGGTACTACTATTTTTGCTATAGTACATACTTCTATAACTAATATAATTTTTGCTTTTATTCTAGGATTATTTCTAAATCTAATCTACCATAAATATAAAAATATAAATCTAAGCATTGTATTACATACAGGAGCTAACCTAATAGCAATTTTTCTAAAAGAATACAACTTTTTAATTCTAATTCTTTCATTTTTAAATTTATTAATATATTCCCTAATATTTCTTAAAAATAAAAATCAAATTTCTTTACATTTATAATCATTTATTATAAAATATAACTAAGGAAAGTGGTTTTGATGGAACAATATAACTTATTACCAGCTGATACTTATGTCGTATATAATAAAACTATTCTAAAAAACGAAGACAGACAAATACTTAATATGTTATATCAACCAATATTAGGACCATTACCCTTAATGTTATATTTTTCTTTATGGTCTGACTTAGACAAAAGTGAAATTATAAGTAGTGAATATAATCATCATCACTTAGAAGCCAATATGCATATGACTTTAAG
>CACXFI010000022.1 GCA_902766875.1 uncultured Erysipelotrichaceae bacterium
CTTATATCTTTAGAAAAGAAATATCATGAAAGATTTTATCCAGAGAAAAAAATTAAAAAATTTGAAAAAAAATAGATATTAATTAATATCTATTTTTTATTATTTAAAACAGCAACATGACCCACATTGAACATTAGTACAAGTATTTTCTTCACAACATGTATATCTTGGCTGGTATGTGTGTTTAAATACATGATTATTTATTATTCTTGTATTAATTGGACAAATATGGGGAACGTTATGAATAAAAGTACGATTTACTATTCTTTCTCTTCCTGGCTCTATTATTGGTGATTCCATAGTTGACATAGCAGGTGTATTATATCCTTCTATCATATTTTCATTCATATTAAAATTCATGTTAGTATTATCATTAGTATTAAAATTTTCGTTAGTTATATTTATATCTATATCTCCATCAAATGGTTCTTGCCTAAAGGTATAATCATTATACATTTATATTCCTCCTTATCTATCATATAATATGATTATTATATTTAAAAGAACAATATAAATACCTAATGATTATTATTTTTTATCAGTAGATCCAAAACCACCTTTTCTTGTACCTTTAGCATTATCATTATCGATAGTTAAATATTTATTAAATATTATTTGACCTATAATATCATGTTTATGAATAGTTATATCTTCATTATTAAAATTATAGAACATGAATTGAATATGTCCTTCGTTATCTTCATTATTGTAATAATCGGCATCAATTATTCCTATACCATTAGATAGAACTAAATGTCTTTTTATAGGATTAGAACTACGATTTGCTACTATATAATATTCATCATTATTGCAATAGGCTTTTAATCCAGTTGGTATTAATACTGGTTTAATTCCTTTCTTATAGGCTGGTATGGTTATGTCTATAGCACTTTCTATGTCATATCCTGCTGAATATTTTGTTTTTCTTTCTGGTAATCTTATATCTTTATCTTTATATTCTTCTATTATTTCAAATCCTCTATTTTTCATTTTAGACTCCTTCATTGTTAAATATTGGTATAAAACTTTCTGATTGAGTTTCTTCATCTTGAACAAAACAATTTCTTATTCCTAAATCATATGCATAATTAATTATATTTTCATATATTTTATTATCTATTTTGTTATTTAATTCTTTATATTTTAGTTTTCTAATAGGTGTATATTGATTCATTATAGATATATAAATATTATCTTTATATGTTTTATATAAATAATTTATTATTTTTTTTTTATCTTCTTCTCTACTAGGTAACATTAAATGTCTTACTATCATTCCTTTGATCATAATACCATCTTTGTTAAATTTAGGTTTACCTACTTGTCTATACATTTCTTTTATAGCTATAGAGGCATATTTAAAATAATTTGGTGTGTTAGAATATTTAATGCTATATTCATTGTTATAATATTTTAAATCAGGTAAATATATATCTATTAATCCGTCTAATAATTTGATAGTATCTATATTTTCATAGCTACTGGTATTATAGATTATAGGTATCTTTAAACCTTTCTTTTTAGCTAAAATAAGGCCTTCTTTTATTAATGGTACATAATGAGTGGGAGTTACTAAATTAATGTTATTAGCACCTTTTTCTTGTAATTCTAGGCATATTTCACTAAACCTTTCTATTGTTATTTCTTTCCCTTTATTAAGAGTACTTATATCATAGTTTTGACAGAATATACAACCCATATTACAATTCGAAAAGAAAATTGTCCCACTACCATTATTTCCTGATAGACAAGGTTCTTCCCAATAGTGAAGAGATGCTCTTGCTACTTTTATTTTATTACTTGCTTTACAATATCCTAATTCATTCTTATTTCTATTAACATTACAATTTCTAGGACATAATCTACATTTATTAAATTCTTTGTATATCATCTACTAATTCAAACCTATATTTTTGTTTTATTTCAGGATATTTATTTTTATCTACTAAACTAGAAAACATATCTAATGGTCTTACCCATACTTCATTAGTATCTATATTTCTATATATTACTACTTCTTTTAATGTTTCAGAGTCTTTTCCAATACATAATACTTTATACATATGTCCTTTAAAATGTCTATATATTTGCCCTTCTATTATTTTTCTCATAATATCACCTATTTAAAGTATAGCAACAAATATGAACTAAATCAAGTAAAATAAAAAACAGATAATTACTTATCAATTTTCTTTTTAACTAGTTTTTTATTATCTTTATTTTCATCACCATATTTACTATAAAGATATTGTAAATTTTCTTCTATGGTTCTTTTAGGTTTAGGTACTACTATTTTAGGTTTCGGAATTATTTTTTTTGGATTTATATTATCTCCCATAAAATTCTCCTTAAATTATCTTTTAAAATTTTTTACTAATTTTTTCTTTTTAGACTTTCTTAAATAAATGTCTTGTTGTGTTTTAGTTAAAGGAATACCCTTAGCTATTCTATAGCCAATAATTTCATCACTATTTTCATATAAGAAGGTTTCAATTTTTCTTAATTCATTTATAAATTTATTTTTCATATTATCTCTCCTTCATGCTTTAGCTATAATACCACAATAAAAAAAGAATGTAAATATTTTTACATTCTTTTAATATTATCCATTAATTTGTTTCATTACTTCTTCAGCAAAGTTTTCTTCTTTTTTTTCCATTCCTTCTCCAACTTCGTAACGAACGAAACAAACTATATTACTATGTTTAGATTCTACATATTTAGATACTTTCATTTTGTTTTCTTTGATGAATCCTTGGTCTACTAAACATATTTCTTCAAAGAATTTATTTAGTCTTCCATTTACTATCATATCTAATTTTTTAGGATCTAATCCTTCATTAGAAGCAGTTTCTTTTAAGATTTCTCTTTCTTTTTCTACTCTTTCTTCTGGTACTTCTTCTCTATTTAAATATTCTGGTTTCATAGCAGCTACTTGCATTGAGATATCTTTAGCTAGTTCTGCATCTTCTCCATCTAATAAAGATAAAGCTACTATTTTACCACCCATATGAGAGTATGTTCCAAATACTTGATTATCTTCTTTAGTAACTACTTGGAATCTTCTAAATGATAGTTTTTCTCCAATTACTGATATTTTTTCTACTAATAAATCAGACAATTTTTTACCATTTGTTTCTAATTCTAAAGCTTCTTCTACAGTATTAACATCATTTTTTAAGATTGTGTCTGCTATTGTATTAATTAGATTTACAAATTCTTCGTTTTTAGCTACAAAATCTGTTTCTGAATTTACTTCTACTACAACAGCTTTATTTCCATCTACTTTTGCAAGAGCTAAACCTTCAGCAGCTATTCTAGATGCTTTCTTTTCAGCTTTAGAGATACCTTTTTCTCTTAACCAAGTTACAGCTTCTTCCATATTACCATTAGAAGCTTCTAAAGCTTTTTTGCAATCTAACATACCAGCGCCAGTTTTTTCTCTTAATTCTTTTACCATGCTTGCACTAATCATTATATATACTCCCTTCTTATTTATTTTAAAGCACTAATTAATTCATCTTTTTTCATTTTAGAATAACCTTTGATTTCTTTTTTCTTAGCTAATTCTTTCAATTCAGCTACTGTAAGAATAGTTAAATCTAATTCAGGTTCTTTTTTTCTAGGTTTCTTTTCTGTTTCTTTTTTAGGTTTTTCAACTTTTTCTTCTTTAACTTCTTTCTTAGGTTTTTCTTCTTTTTTCTTATCTTCTTTTACTGGCTTTTCTTCTTTTTTAGTTTCTTTTTTAACTTCCTTTTTATCTTCTTTCTTTTCTTCTTTGTTTACTTTCTTTTCAAAAGATTTTACTTTTTTAGATTCATCTTCAGTTACATAATCAACTAAAGTTCCTCCATTAGCTTCTACTATTGCATTTGTTAGAGCTCCTAATACAACTTTTATACTTCTTACAGCATCATCATTACCTGGTATTACATAATCTACTAAATCAGGATCACAATTTGTATCAATTATTCCAAATACTGGGATTCCTAATTTTCTAGCTTCTCTAATAGCATTATATTCTTTTAGAGAATCAACTATAATTAAAGCTTGTGGTAATTTGGCCATTTCTCTAATACCGCATAGATTTTTATTTAATTTATCGTATTCTTTTTTAAGACCAATTACTTCTTTTTTAGGTAATTTTTCAAATGTACCATCTGCTTCCATTTTTTCTATTTGTTCTAGGCGATATACTCTATTTCTAATTGTTTTAAAATTAGTTAGAGTACCACCTAACCAACGTTCAGTCATATAGTACATAGAAGAGCGTTCTGCTTCTTCACGACAAACTTCTTGAGCTTGTTTTTTAGTACCTACAAATAATACTTTACCTCCGTCTGCTGCTATTTTGTTTAAAGCTGTATATGCTTCTTCCATTTTATCTACTGTTTTTTGTAAATCAATTATATAAATATCATCACGAGAGTTGTAGATATACTCTTTCATTTTTGGGTTCCATCTTTTAGTCTGATGACCAAAGTGAACTCCGGCTTCCAATAAATAACTCATTGAAATTACTGCCATATTTTATTCCTCCTTCGTTTTTCCTCTGAATACATCATTTTTAAATATCACCATTTGGCACTAGATATTTAAATCCATATTCATGTGTTTTTGAAAAGCCAAAAATATCGTATCATAAATATTATATTTTTTCAAGAAAAAAAGTTGTATTTGCTACAACTTATTTTGTTTTTTCTAGTTTTTTTACTTGACAATTTTTTGGCCATTTAATAGTTTTTGAAATTTGAGGGTTTCTATCAAGCCCAATAACAGTTATGGTATCTATTTTTAAATTTTCTGGAAAATTAATTCTAGAGTATTCCCATAATTCTCCTAAAGCTAAATAACTAGTTAAATCTAAGTTAAGATTTTTAAATGATACATTTGGACATTTACTAAATTCTTTTAATGCTTTATTTAAATTTAGTATAGATGTATATTCGTAATCTTCTCTGTTTTTTATTTTTTTACTATTATTCTTTAATGTAAAATACATATATAGACACTGAAATGCATATGTATTTGATATTTCAGAAATTATTTCAGGGTTTTCTATATTGTTAATGCCTTTTAGAAACTCATATATTTCATGAAAGGCATTTAAATCATATATGAAATTAGAATTATCATCTTTGTTTTCTTTTTGATATAAGTTATATGTTTTTTTTAATTGGCTAAAAGCAAATACTTTATACCAATTTGGATATTTATCATTATTTTTATACATAATATTCCCCCTTAATTAATTTTTAAAGTGTTTTATATTATAGCAAAAGACTGGGAAAATAGCAAGTAATTAACTAAAAAAGATTGAATTTCAATCTTTTTATTTTATTAAGTTAAATATATCGTGACCTGTTACAAATATCATTAGTAATATTAGTATCATAAACCCTATTGTATTTATAGTATTTTCTACTTTAGGATTAATAGGTTTTCTTCTTATTTTTTCTATAATCAATAGAACTATTCTTCCACCATCAAAGGCTGGGAATGGTAATAGATTAATTACACCTACATTTATACTTAAGTATGCTAATAGATATAATAGATTAGCTAATCCACCTTTAGCTTGTTGTCCAACAATACTATATATACCAACTGGACCTGACAAGTCATTTATTGATACTCCACCAGTAAATAAGCTTTTTACAGTGTAGAACATTATATTAAATAATGATCCTGTTTTATTCCAAGCATATTTGAATGAACTTCCTATACCTTTATGAATTTTACTATCTTTAGATATTCCATAAATATATGTTGTTTTACCTTCACTATCAGTAACTTTACTAGGAGATACTGATAATTTTTTATTATTACCATTTTTATCAATAACATCAAATGTTAATTCTTTACCATAATTTGTTTGAATAATTATTAAAATACTATCCCAAGAATGTATTTTTTTATCATTTACTTTTATTATTTTATCTCCTGTTTCAAATCCAGCTTCATAAGCAGGATATGCTGGGTCTATTTCTCCTATTATTGGTTTTGTAGTAGTAGACCCATAAATTAAGGCACTAATTAGTAATACTACAAAAGTTAATAGAAAATTGAATCCTGGTCCTGCAAATAGAATTAATAATCTTTGAATAAAACTTTTAGAACACATTTTTCTATCTTTTGGAACTTTTTTATCATCATCGTCTCCATTTTCACCTGCTATGGCATTAAATCCACCAATTGGTATTAATCTAATACTATATTCTGTTTCATCATTTTTTCTTCTGAATGAGAATAGTTTTTTACCCATACCTATTGCAAATTCATATACATAGGTATTTGATAATTTTGCAAAAGTAAAATGACCTAATTCATGTATAAATACTATTATTCCTAGAATTAAAATAAATAAAAATAATGTCCATAAACTACTTAATATAACACTCATATATAAATCACCTTTCTAAATAATACTTAATATTATTGTTAACCCAATTGATACAAATATAACACTATCAAATCGATCTAAAATACCACCATGTCCTGGTATTAAATTTGAATAATCTTTTTTATTATAATATCTTTTTATGCTACTAAATACTAAATCACCTAATTCACTTAACACTACTAATATTAAGCTTATTATTATAGCTTCTAATATACTATTATTAATAATTGCATAATAGAATGTTGAACCTGCTATTATTCCCATAATGCTTCCTACAATAACACCTTCTATTGTTTTATTAGGAGAAATCTTGGTAAAATGATGTTTGCCAATTAATTTACCTCCTATATAAGCATATGTATCAGTAATAAAAGCTATTATAAATATATATATACATTTTGATACATCACTAGTAGCTGTATTTATAATAGTACCAAAAGAATATCCTAAAAATAAGATTATACCTATCATATATAGGGCATCATTTATATTATATCTTTTACTATTATTATAAAAGATAATGGGTATTGTTAATCCTAATAATGGTAATAATATAGTTACAACCATATTTATTTTATAAAATATACCATTTAAAACAAAAGTACCTAATGATATGTAACTAATTAATTTTATTAAATCTAGATTTTCAGCTTTTTCTTTATATTTGATATTTATTAATTCATATAATCCTAATAATGAACTAATTAGCATTAAGATAGCAAATATTCTAGTATCATAATATAATGATACTATTATTATTAATACTAATAATACTCCACTTGTAATTCTATTTTTCAAATTTATCACCATATTAATTATATAATAAAAAAAAAGAATATTCAACATTCTAAATATTCTTTTTTTATTATCTTACATCTTGTAACATTTTTTTGTATAGATTATATTCTTTTATAGTAAATTTATTTAATAAATTTACTGATAAGGCATCGTCCATTGTAACTATAGAATTACCATTATTGTATTCTTTTACAGTATTTAACATTCTATAAAATAGTTTATATTCATCTTTTGTATATTTATATTGTTTATTAGTTTCTAATTCTATATTGCTGTTTACTTTAGTGTTTGGTACTATTGGTTTTATATTTAAAAGATCATTAATAGAATTAGTATTTTTTACTTCTTCTAAATTATTATTAGTTTTCTTAACTAAATCATTTAAATAGTATCCATTATTAGTGCTAATTTTATGTGTATTTTCAAATGTATATGAATTTTTTTCTTTTACTTCTAAAATATTTTCTAGTTTTTTAATATTTGAATTATTATTTGATATAGTTGATAGAGGAATAGATTCTAAAACTGGAGTATTTATTGCAGGTATAGGTGCTGTTTTAGGTTCTAATTCTTCTTCTTTTATATCTAATTCTACTCTATTTATAGATGGATTAACTTGTAATACTGGTTTTTCTTTCATCTCTTTATTATCCATATATATTAAGATAGAATTTATTATAGATATTAATAGTAAAGACATCATCCATATAATAAATGTACTTGTTGTTAGTTCTATTAAAGTTACAATATATTTATTTGTATATAAACTATTTAATGATAAGATATCTATTTCTTTACTACCTATAGTATTTAATAAAATAAGTAATAAGAAGTTTAAAACAAATGAAGTGCTTATATTTATTTTTGTATATATTTTAGATATATTTTTACTTAAAACGGACATAATTAATATTATGTTTGTTATTAATATTATACCTATATATACATAAATAGATGGAAAGTATATATTTTTAAATATTAAGTTTGCAATATTATCAAATGTTTTAAATAAGGTATTACTACTATAGAATAATATAATACTAAAAGATAATATAAAAGTTAAAGTTATTAATAATCCTGTTTTTTTACTGTTAATTATTTTGAATTTATTAATTATAAATAATATTAATGATATTATTAATATACCAATAAATAAATAATTACCAGATATTAATTCGAAAAGTAACTTTAACTTATCTATAATATTTATATATTTCATAATACCCCTCCTTATCTTGTTTTTATTCTTTTCCTATAAGTTCTGCTATATAAATTGTTTGTTTTGTATTATCATTTAAATTACAAGTAATTAATGTTAATGTACTTTTATATTTATTTCTATATATACTTACTGTACCTGTTTTTTCGACATCATATATATTAGTTATTTTGTAAGTATATTTTTTGTTTTTGTATGTTATATAAGCTAAATCTCCGTTTGTTAATCTATTTAAATTAGTAAAATAACTATTAGAATAATTACCTGAATGAGCTGCTAATATAACATTACCATTTTTCTTATCTGGATAATCAGATTCATTTAATATTAGTATATTGCTATTTACTTCATTTAATTTTGAATTTTTGTTATAGAATCCTCTAGAAATTTCAGCTTTAGGTATTTCTAAAGTTGCTATATAGTATTCATAACCTTCTTCTGGTTCTTCTTCTACTACTTCAACTTCTGGTTCTTCTTTAGGTTCTTCTTTCTTTTCTTCTTTATTGAATTCTTCTAGTATTTCTAGATTGATATCACTAAATACCAAGTCCCTTTTTTCTTTTACGTAATTAGATAACAAAAGGGTAAGACCCATTGTAATAAGTATTACCCCTGTTGTTACAAATATTTTATTTTTTAAATTATTATTGTTCATTCTTCTTCACTGATTTAAATACTAATCCACTACCTGCTAAAACAATAATTAATCCTAACAAGTATGATAGACTTGATTTTAGTGATAAAGTATCTGGAACATCAATAATTGTTGTTGGTGTTTGAGCATCTTTCATAACTATTTTATCTACTTCTTTACCATCTTGAACTAGTTTACCATTTTCATCTAAAGTAAAGGTAATAGATTCTGCTACTTCATAACCATCTGGTGCTGAAATCTCAGTTAATGTATATGTTCCAGCTATTAGATTTTTACATTTATGTGTAGTTCCATCTGATGTCCATTTACAAACTACTATTCCTTTTTCGTTAGTTACTTCTAATTTTGCACCTGGTAATTCTTCTGAAGTAGCTACATCAACTTTGCTTATTTCTACTTCATAAGTTTTCTTTTCAGGTTGATTTTCCATAATTACTGGTTTATCAACTTTACCATCTTTAACAGTAAACTTGATTGTATTAGTAGTTTTAATATAACCTTCTGGAGCGATTGTTTCAGATAATTCACATTCTCCATCTGGTACATCTGTTAATACTTTTGGAGTTGTACCTGAAGTCCATTCTTTTGTATATTTACCATTATCACATACTAATTTTAAGTGTGCACCTGGTAATTCTTCTCCATTTGTAGCATCAACTTTGCTTATTGTTACACTAGTTTTACTAATTGTTCCTGCTAATGCAAGAGATTTTGTTAAGTTTTCTGAAGTAATTACAGCAACTGTTTGATATCTACTTTCTACTGGATTATAGATATATGAACGATATGCTTTCTTACTTGCATTTATTGTAACTTTTACATTTGTAGATAATTCTGTTACTTTATCAGCTGGAACTTTAACTCTAAATCCTCCTGATACATCTTCTTTAACTGTACCACTTGGAGCATTAGTAATAGATACTGTATAAGAACCATTACTATTAACACTTACATTATTAGATACATAGTATTTACCATCACTACTTAATGTGAATGTTAAAGTACTTGTATTAGCTGATAATGTTATTGTATTATCTACTGTTGTTTTTGATTTTGCTTCAGCAACTAAATTTTGAATTGCTTTAGCTGTAGGTCCTGATGAAGCATATACTTCTTTTCTTAAGTTAGCTACACTTGGACAATTACTTGCATTATTACATGTTGTCATGATACCTTTATCATACATGTATATCCATAGTGCACTTTGAGTAATAAAATAACTTGTATTATCTGCGTTATTTGCACCTTTAGCTAGAATGTAAGCCATACCTGGGTCAGTAATTTCTTTACCTAAGTTATATTTAACATAATTAGGCGTATTCTTAGCATATTCTGCACAATACACATATTGGTTAGTACCTGAAACTCTCTTGATATGGAATGTTTCTAAAGTACTATATGGTGCTGAACCCCAGTCTTCTTTATATATAGTAAGGCTTTGATCAGCGGCGTTTACTTCACTTACGAAACCTAAAACTATTAGGAATGTAAGAACTACTTTTGTAGTATTTTTAAATAAATTTCTTAATTTCATAATCATTCCCCCCTGAAATTGGTTTATACTTTAACACAAAATTCTATTTGTGTCAATAGTTTTTAATAAATTTAGCCTATTTGTTAATATTTGGTTAATTTTTTATTGATTTTTGAATATTTCTATAGCATTTATTGTTTTATTTCCTTTAGTATAGGATATATATAATATATCTCCATTTACTTCCCCTATATATTCTCCTTTATCTACTTTATCATATAATTTTAATGAACTATTAGCAATATTCCCATACCATATATTAATGTTATTTTTTGTCTTAAGTATTATAGTATTTCCATATTCTTCTTTATTACCTATAAATATTACTATTCCTTCTGAAATGCTTGGAATTAAATAATTTTTGTTAACTTTTAATTTTAAATATGTTTTATTATCTTCTAGTTCTTGATAGGATATTTCGGTATTAAATACCGTATTTGTATGTGATTTATTATTAAAAAAATACAATCCACCTAAGTATTTATTATATATATTTTTTATATCAATATATGGTATATTGTATTCTGATATTACATATTTTATTTCATTTTTATATTTTATATCTTTCTTTGATATTATTAATAGTAGTATGATAATTATAGATGTTAATAAAAATTTTAATATTTCTTTATTTAATTTATTTATAATATTTTTCATATTAAATTATATTATTGATAAATTATAATATGAGTGATATACTTTGATTGGTGATTTTATGAAAAAATTTAGGATGATTGATGAAGAATTTATATGTGATAATTGTAATAGAACAGTTAACAAATTAGATTATTCGGCTAGAGACCATTGCCCTTTTTGTTTGTATTCTAAACATGTAGATATAAATCCAGGGGATCGTCTTAATTCTTGTAAAGGTTTATTAGAACCTATAGGCATAGAAAAATATAAAAACACTTATAAAATTCTTTATAAGTGTACTAAATGTCATAAGATTCATAAAAATGTTATGGCTAATGATGATAATTATGATTTAATTATTAAATTATCCTGTAAACATATTATATAGGAAAAATGATAATACCATAAATATAATAATTAATACTGTAGTTATAGTTGCAACTATATATTCTGGAGCAACTTTATTAGTTTTAACTTCTCCTAATTTATTTGGTTTATTCTCAATTTCATCATTTTCTTCTTTATAAGAACTATTATCACCATATATCTCAGATACCTCAGGAATGTCTTCTTTTTTTTTGGTATCTTCTGGTTCATCTTTTAAAATTCTATCTCTAAATCTTGGCCTTCCTAAATCAGTAGAATCAAGATTTTGCATATTTATGCCTAGTGTACTATTTAGATTTAAATTCGGTCTACTTAAAGATTTATTATAATCTTCACTAACGGAGTATTCTCTTTTTTCTTCGTTTTCTAAATCATCTTCATTCATATTATTCTTCCTTTCTAAAATTGATTGTTTGGATTAGTATTAAAACCTTGATTATTTTGATTTTGGTAATTAGTTGTAGTATTATTAATTACTTGATTATTAGTTACTGGATTAGGATTATTATATAAATTAGGATTATTATAATTTTGATTAATATTATTTGTAGGTGTATTGTAAGTATTATTTACAAAATCTGTGTTTGTTTTTTGATTAGTATATTGATTATTTATATTGTTATTATAATTAGTATCTAACGGTTGATAATTTATTGGTTGCGATTCTATATTTGGAGTATTAACTATATTATTATCCCATGAATTATATGATTTTGTATTATCGTTAGATACTATATTATTTGTACTTAATGAGCTAAGATTAGCATTTGGGAAATTCTTTTCATCAAAACTGGAAGGAAATGTTGGTTTTTGTTGCCATAATGGTGTATGTACAACTTGTGTTTCTGTGTTTTGATTGGTGTTTAATATTGTCTGATTATTATTTGATGGATTTACATTACTAGGAGCTTGGCTACTAGCTATAGTAGTTTCATTTTGACCTTGAATATTGTAATTATTAAAATTGTTATTAGGTTGATTAGGAATTTGATTATTAGTTATATTTTCTACTTGCTGGTTATTTATTTTATTATTTCCTTTTTTCTTTGAACCTCTATCTGATACAAAGCCTATTATTGTTATTATTCCAAGTAAAACAACTACTCCTATCCATATATAATTTTCAGATAAATAATCTATAAAACTCATGTTATTCCTCCCTTATTATTCTATTAATATATTATCATACTAAAATATAAAAATCAATTATTATTTTCTACTAAATTTATAGCTGACAATGCTTCATTATAGGCTTTATCATATTGCCCTTTATAAAATAATGCTGATGCTTTATCTAATTTATTATCTACTTCTGGATAACTACTTCTATATCTATTTGCATATATTATAGTGTCTTCACTAGTAGTTGCTAATTTAATCATATCATTAGTTTTATTATATATTTTAAATACTAAATCTCTAGCATTATCTACCCTGATATTTAATATTTTTATAACTATAGGTTTTTTTTCTAATTCTTTTGTTATTTCTCTAATAGCATCCTGAGCTTCTCTTAACTCTACAAAGTAGCTACTAGGTATTACTGGTAATTTGTAATCTTTAATTTTGTTTTTAGCTTGTTTTAAAAGATTTTTTATTGAATCTAATTGTTCTTTAGCCCTATATTCATCATCTTTCATACTTGTAATTGATCTTAATTGATAATCTAGGTCATCTTGTAGTCTAGATAATCTAATATTGAGCCCATCTAATTCTTCTACTAATTTTGAATAAGCAAATGTTTTCCCTTTACTATGTTCTAATAAAGTTTTAAAATCTTCATTTATTTCTTCTAATGTTTTGTTTAAATTACTAAATTTATTGATTTCTTCTTGCGATAAATCATATGTTACTTTTATATCATCCATTTGTACATATATATCATATACTACTTTATTTATCTTTTCTACTTTATATCTAAATTTTTTAGACTCTTCTTTAAATCTATCTTTTGAATCTTTTTCTCTATCAAAGTCAGCAAGTAAAGAATCTAAGTAATCTACTATTGTTTTAAGTTCTACATCTGCATCTTCTGTTTTAAATTCTTTTAAGTTATTAATTATAGTATTTACTTTTTCTTTTATTTCTTTTAAATTATATTCAACATTTAAATAATCTAATGGATATCCATCTCTTATCATTCTACTATATTGGACTGAAGCCTCTTCATATCTGTTTGGAATAGAAATAGTACTTGTGACTACTAAATCTGGTATATTTTCAATTAAACTTTTTAAATTGTTTATATTTTCTTCTATTACTGCAACTATTTTTTCTACTCCAACATAGTCATTTTTATCCATAGCTTTTTCAAAAGTTTGAAATTCTTCATCTAATTCTTCAAA
>CACXFI010000023.1 GCA_902766875.1 uncultured Erysipelotrichaceae bacterium
AATCTTCAATTATTATTTCTTCTTTAACTAATTTATTCATATATTGCCTCCTTATACTGCTAATATAAGTATATCAATCGTCTTAGTAAAAGTCAATATATTTTACATACATTTGTTTGTTATATAATTATAAAAAATATAGGCTATTACTTGCCTATATTTTTATATTCTATTATTTTATTTTTCTTTACTAGATAGCTAGTGTTAGCTAAAGATAACATAGGTATATCACTTAGGCTATCACTATATGCTTCTATTACTTCTATATTCTTATATTTTTCTTTTAATCTTTTTACTTTCTCTATTCCATAACAATTCTTGCCATGATATAATCCTGTATGTTTATCTATAGGACTTGCTATTAAATCTTTTACTTGTAATTTATTACATATAAGTTTAAGTAAGAATTCAGGAGAAGCTGATATTATTATATCATTACTATGATCTTTATCTTTATAATAATCTTTTATTTTATTTATATTAATCTTCCAAAATTCTTCTATTAATTTATCTATATTATCAAACTTAGTAACATATTTAAATATCTTTTCTTTAGCTTTTTCTTTAGTATTTATATTTAATTTATACAATAAATAATATATTATAAATTCAAATAAATAGATAAATATTATAGGTTTCTTTTTTAAACAATATATATAAAAATTTACACTACTATCTCCATAATAAATAGTTTTATCAAAATCATATAAATTTACTTTCATATATTTCATCCCTTTTGTTAAAGATAAAGTTGAATATAAGAATATTTATTAGTGTTATTTTCATAGTCTAATAATATCATTTGTTTATTTATAACCATGAAATTAATATTTATATTTTTAATTATATTTATTATCTTATCATAATCATAGATATTAAAAATTATACAATTGTCTATATATTTATAATTAAATAAATTATATAATGTTTTAGCATCATTTAAATAACTCTTATAATACTTTTTATCTTTAATAATTATTAATTTATTTTTATTATAATATTTTAAAATATTATATATTGTTTTATCTGATAACTTAAAATTGCCTTTATCTAGGTTATAAATATTTTTAAATAGTCCATAATAGCTGCTTAATGATTTGTTAAATAGTATTAAATTAAATATAAATAGTTTTCTTAATCTTTTAATCATTTTATAATAAGTTTTTTTATAAATAGATATAATTAATTTAATATTGTTTATTTTATAAGAATAACCTAAGAAATTAAAAGATTTACTTACTTTATATATATTACTTTTTTTATTTATATTTAATTTAATACTATTTAATTCTTTTTCTATTGACTTGAATATTTCTTTTAATCTATCTTTATTAGTATCTAATATTATAAAATCATCCATATATCTTATATAGTATTTACATCTTAATTTTTCTTTAATATAGTGATCTATATTATTTAAATAAAATATAGCTAAAAACTGACTAGTCATAGCACCTATACTTAATCCTTTATTATTTTTATAATATGGTATATCTGTATTATATTTTTTATTATAATAATCTATATTATTATTAATATAATCATTATTAGTTTCACTAATAATTGATTTAATTAAAGATATAACATCTTTATCATATATTTTTTTACTTAACATATTAATTAATATATTATGATCTATATTATAAAAATATTTACTTATATCTATTTTTAAACAATATATTTCTTTATCTTTATTATTTATAATTAACTTATTTAGATAATTCTTTAATAAAATATTTCCATAGCTACAACCTTTATTCTTTCTTGTAGCAATATTACTATCTATTAAAGAATTATCTAAATATGGAATTAAATAATAATAAGTAATAAAATGATTAACTATTTTATCTTCTATACTTTCACTCATAATCAATCTAGGTTTAGGTTCAAATATCATAAAAGTTCTATATTTATTATGTTTATAAGTTCTATTTTTTAATTTATAATAAATATTATAAATATTAATATTTAAATTTAAAGAGAATAAATATAATTCTTTTTTATTTTTACAAGTCTTTTTAACTATATTATATATGTTATATAAATTATCCATAGTTATATATTTATCATATATATTATTACTTGTGTATCTTTTCTTCATTAAATCTCCATCCATAGACTATATTTCTAATATCATTTAATTTATCAATAGAATTTATTATATATTTTTCTTTAATAGTCTTATATTTTTTTAAATCACTTATTATAGTATCTAACATAGATATACTAACACTTAAATCTACTAAATATTTTAATCTAATATTACCTTTAGTATATGAAGCATAATACATATATTTAATTAAATTATATATTTCATCAGATAAATGAATTCTAACATCAGTATGTACTTTAGGTATATTATTTAAAATATATCTTTCTTGATAACCTTTAAAATCTATTATCTTATTACGCAACATAAAATTATTATCTTTAATAGTCATATTTACTCCTATTGTATGCACCTAAAACTATTTTAACTTTTATTTGATGATTACTCGCTAAAATAGTTTGTATGCATGTTTTTCTGAGTTATACTCATAGAATTACACTTGTTTCACTAATTATTTAGTGAATTTTGATTAATCTTAGCCATAGTATTAACTATAAGACAATCCAATAAATTCTTATATATAGTGAAAATACGGGACGCACACCGTTAGTATTGTTCACATTATTGTTGTTCAAATTGCCAGTGGAGTTCACATTATACTCGTTTGCATTGTTATTATTGAAGTTATAAGGATAGGCCAGTATCCAAGTACTAGACACTCGCGTCATTATAGTGTAATCCTAAGTTAATCTATCTAAACTACTTAGTAGGTTAACCCATAAATATTTTTTTCCAAATCTTGTTTCAAAAGAAACAAGATTTGGATATATCTCTCTTACTCTTTTTTTATTCTTCTTATCTTTGTTTCCACGAAAGGGTTTTCGTGGAAAACAATCAAAAGACTTACGTGTCGGGACTCTTATTTATATTTATTCTACCTTATACGGTTCATCACTTGTTCCATTTCCTGATTTTATCTTTGTCCCGGGTTTTAGTGAAACGACGGGACGCACACCGCGAGCATCGAACACATCATAGTAGTTCAAAGCGCCAGGGGAGCTCACATTATACTCGTGAGCATGGTTATAAGAGAAGTTATAAGGAGAGGCCAGCCAATAGTATTTATTTGTGTATAAATAATAGGATCTATTACTAGATGAACTACCACCTGCTAATCTTGCTTCATC
>CACXFI010000024.1 GCA_902766875.1 uncultured Erysipelotrichaceae bacterium
GATGAAGCAAGATTAGCAGGTGGTAGTTCATCTAGTAATAGATCCTATTATTTATACACAAATAAATACTATTGGCTGGCCTCTCCTGATAACTTCAATCTTAACTATGCTTACGAGTATTATGTGTACTCCTCTGGCTTTTTGAGCAGCGCTAATGTGGACGATGCTCGCGGTGTGCGTCCCGTCGTTTCACTAAAACCTAATGTTAGATTAGATAGTGGAGACGGTACAGCTAATAATCCTTATACTGTATCTGTACCTAGTAGTGGAGGATTACAATTTGTAAATAGGCAAAATCAAAATAGTATAACTGTAGGTGATGAATTAGCTGTTGACACAGAACATTTCTATGTAGTATCTTCTAATAGTAATGAAACTGTATTGTTAGCTAAATATAATGTTAATTTAGGTGATAATACAAATTCAAATTCGACATTAGGATTACAAGATTCTACCTTATCCCAATACCAAGCTTATTCGTATTTTTCTGACGATACATATTGGAATAACAGTAGTTATGGATCTGCTCAGGGAACTTATGTATATGATAGTAATAGTGACTTGTATCAATATGTTAATACTTATGTTAGTACTCTTAATAATTTAGGATTAAATAACATAACCGGAAGATTAATTAGCTATCAGGAATTACTTGATCTTGGGTGTGTTGCTAGATCGTGCAATGGGGCTTATGATTGGATTTATTCTAGTATTTACTGGACTGGTTCTAAATATGATAGTGATAGTATATATGTAGTTGCTGATGTTTTAATACAAGGAGATATTACAATTGGTAATCAATATGGCATTCGCCCTGTTATAGTAGTACCTACTAGTAATATTGGTTAAATAAGTGTAAAAAGAAGAAGTAATTCTTCTTTTTATTTTTGGAATGGTATATAATATAGGTAGGTGATGTTTATGGATATTTATGTTAGAGATATTATTGAGAGATGTAATGGTAAGTTGATATGTGGAGATAAAGATTTAGTTATAGATAATTTATGTAATGACAGTAGAAAAGTAAAAGAAGGTGATGTTTATTTAGGTATCAGAGGAGAAGTATTTGATGGTAATACTTTTTATAAGGATGCTTTAGATAAAGGGGCTAAATGTTGTATATTAGATAATATTGATGATATAGATAATAAGTATAAAGATAAGACTATTGTACTTGTTGATGATACTATTAAGTGTATACAGGAATTAGCAAGATATAAAAGAAGTTTATATGATATACCTGTTATAGCGATTACTGGTAGTGTTGGTAAGACTAGTACTAAGGATATGATATATAGTGTTGTTAGTAAAAAATATAAAACTTTAAGAACTATAGGTAATTATAATAATCATATTGGTCTTCCTTTAACTATATTAAATTTAAAAGATGAAGAATTATTACTTGTAGAGATGGGGATGAATCATTCTGGAGAATTATCTTTACTTAGTAAAATTGCTAGTCCTACTATCAGTGTTATTACTAATGTTGGTACTGCTCATATTGGTAATTTAGGAAGTAGAGAGAATATTCTTAAAGCTAAATTAGAAATATTAGATGGTATGGATAAAGATGGTATCTTGTTTATTAATAATGATAATGATTTGTTACATAAGGAATATGATAAGTTAAAAGATAAATATAATGTTGTTAGTATTGGTATAGATAATGATAGTGATTATATGGCTACTGATATATTAGAAGATGTGTTCAGTAGTAAATTTAATGTAAAGGATATGTGTAATAATGTAAATGTTCAGGTAGGAGGAAGAGTATTTATATATAATAGTTTAATAGCATATGCTATAGGAGATAAGCTAGGTATAGATAAAGAGTTAATTAAAGAGGGAATAAATGATTTTAAATTAAGTAGTCATAGATTAGAGAAAAAGATTAATAATAAAGGTACTGTTATTATAGATGATACTTATAATGCTAATTATGATAGTATGAAGAGTGCTATAGAATTATTAGGTAGAGTTAAAGATAAAAGGCATATAGCTATACTTGGTGATATGTTAGAGTTAGGTGATTATGCTATACAGATACATAAAGATATAGGAGATGTAGTTAGTGGTAATGTTGATATATTAATTACTATAGGAGATTATTCTAAATATATAGCAGATAGAGCTTTAGAAATGGGATTTATACATGATAATATATATGGATTTGATAAGGAAGATGAATGTTATATGTTATTAGAAGCTTTATTAACAGATAAAGATATTGTATTAGTAAAGGGAAGCCACAGTATTAATTTAGTTAATGTTGTAGATAAGATTATGGAATTTAAGTAGTTATATTAAAATATAATTTAATATGAATTATAGTGAAATAGAAAATAGGCTAAGAGATATAAAGATAGAAGATTTTATATGGGTTATATATTTAATTATTATAGGGTTAAGTTATTATTCTAATAGTTTAGAAAAGAGATATTTTTTATATAATGATATAGATAGTAAAGAGAAGTATAGAAAAATAATTATAGTTATATTTTCTATACTTTTAATTGTGTATTTATATTTTCTTAAGGATTCATATAATGATATTGTTAATATAAAAGAAAGTGATAGTGATAAGAAGAAGGAACTTATATATTTATCTTTTATGGGATCTTTATTTATTCTTATTAGCGGGGTTATATTTTTATATATAGCATATAATGATGAAGATATTGATGTTGAACTTGCTTTTAATTAAAAATGTAGTTATTTTATATAAAATATGTAGTTATTTTATATAAAATTTATTGATTTTTATATAAAAATATGATATATTTAACATGTAAGGGAGATGATGTTATGGCTAGTTTAACCAGCCCTATAAATATAATGGTGGATACTGAAACTAAAGAACAGGCTAGTTCTATATTGAAAGATTTGGGCTTGAATATGAGTACTGCTATTAACATATTTTTAAGACAAGTAATTAAAAAAGATGGATTGCCTTTTGAGGTTACTAATAGTAGTCCTAGTAAATCTATGTTGCAAGCATTAAGAGAGGCAGAAGATATAAAAAACAACCCTGATAAGTATAAGGGA
>CACXFI010000025.1 GCA_902766875.1 uncultured Erysipelotrichaceae bacterium
AAAGATAATAAATTAAAAGAAATAGATATAAATAAATATAATGAAGAATATCATAATTTAGAAGTAAAATATATAAATATATTTCATGATAGATTTTTAATAGTAGACAATATAAATTTATATCATATAGGAGCATCTATTAAAGATGCAGGTAAAAAATGTTTTGCAATAAATAAAATAGAAGATATAAATATAATTAATAGCATTATAGATAAAATAAGTTGATATATCACAATCTATAATCGTTTGACATAAATAATATCCTATGTTAGTATAATCATGTAAACAGAAAGGAAATTATATATGAATAAAAAATGTAGTGGTTGTGGAATAACTTTACAAACAAAATATAAAGATAAAGATGGTTATGTAGATAATTTAGATAAAGATTTATGTTATAGATGCTTTAGACAAAAACATTATAATGAATGGAACAAAACTAATATAAATAATATAGAATCTATATTAGATAATATTAAAGATAATGATTTAGTAGTATATGTATCAAGTTTATTAAATCTAAATTTAGAATATATAAATAACTTTAAAAAAGTAATATTAGTACTTACTAAAAGAGATATTTTACCTAAATCAATTATTGATGATAAAATTAAAAATTATATTAAAAAGAATAATTATAATTTAATAGATATAATTATAGTAAGCAGTTTTAATAATTATAATATTGATAATTTATATAATAATTTAATAAAACATAATAAAACTAATAATATCTATTTTATAGGTAATACCAGTAGTGGTAAATCCACCCTAATAAATAAAATAATATCTAATTATACTACTCTAAATAAAGACATAACTACCAGTATGTATCCTAATACTACATTAGAAATAATTAATATAAAAATAAACAATATAAACTTTATAGATACACCAGGACTTATTAATAAAGGAAGTATTACTAATTATATAGATAGTAAAGTAATAAAAAGAATAAATCCTAAAAAAGAAATAAAACCAATTACATATCAATTATCAAATACCGGAACATTACTAATAGATAATTTAGTAAGAATAGATTATACTTGTAATAAAACTAGTATGACAGTCTATATAAATAATGGTATACCTATTAAAAAGATAAATAGTAATAGAAATGACTTAAAAGAATATAATAAAAAAGAATTCATTAATATAAAAAATGAAGATATAGTTATAGAAGACTTATGTTTTATTAAATTTACTAATTCCATAAACTTAAATATTTATACATATAATAATGTATCAGTTACTAGAAGAGATAACTTAATATGATAATAAAAGGAAATAATATAAAAGTAGATGAATTAGTAAATAAAATAGATTTTAATAGTTATTTATCAAAAGATAATGGTAAAGGAATATTATTAAATAACTATCAAATAGAAGTATTAAGAAGAAATGGTTTTAATTATGAAGAATATTCTAATCTAAGCGAATTAATATTTGATTTAGATAATTATTTAAATAGTGGAAATGATGATGAAGAGTTAGAATATGTAGTAGATACTTTAGCAGAACTTCATTATTACACAGAAACAAATAAATAATTATCTTTTTTTATTTTTTCTTTCTAAAAAAAGAGTTTCTTAAATAAAAAAACAATAATATAAGTAGGAGGGAAAAATGAAAAAAATAAAAAGAAATCATAAAAAGAGAAGTATCATTTATAAAGTTTTATTTATAATAATAATCTTATCTATTTTTTATTCATTCACATATTCCGTAAAAGCAGGACAAAATGATTCTGAATTAGTAAAAAATTATACTGGACACTATGTATATGTAAATTTCAATAACCAAGATCACGGTTATAATGTAATAAGATATACCATGAATAATAAAACAGTATATTGTATAGAATTAGGAACAGATATAACAAGCTATACTTATAATTCTACAGATGATTTACAATCATCAGGATTAACAGAAGAACAAATAAAGTATATAAAACTATTAAGCTATTACGGTTATGACTATAAAGATCATAATAAAAATATTAAATATTATATGGCTACACAAGAATTAATATGGTCATATCTAAATAAGAATATTACCTTTAAATGGATAGAATCTAAAACAGAACCCAATAATATTCTAAACATAGAAACAGAAAAACAAGATATTTTAAATTTAATAGAGTCACATCTAAAAACACCACTTATACCAGAAAATATTAAAGTAAAGGTAGGAAATAGTATAACAATAGAAGATTCCAATAATGTAATAAATAATTATTATATAGAAGAAAATAAACATCTTAATACAAAAATAATAGATAATAATTTAATAATTACCCCAAATAACAAACATGTAGGAATAGTTCCTATAGTAATTAAAGAAAAAGAAGAATATCAAGATAAAAGCACTCTTTATTATTATGATAATTCACAAAAAATGATATCAGCCGGTACTATTGAACCGAACGCTATATCTTCAAACGTAACAATAGAAGGAGCTACAATCTATTTTCAAAAATATGATAAAGATAATAATAGTAATCAAAGAAGTGGAGAAGCTATTTTATACGATGCTGAATATAAAGTATATGATGAATATAACAATAACATAGGACTAATGGTAACTAATAGTAGTGGACTCTCTACAATTAGTGGTATACCATTTGGTAAATA
>CACXFI010000026.1 GCA_902766875.1 uncultured Erysipelotrichaceae bacterium
ACATATCTTTGTCCATTAGTTAGTCCTTTGAAATTACCATTAGCGATTATAGTATTATTTTTTATTAATTCCCATTTGAGATATTCATTTAAGAGATGGCCATCTATGTTAGAGTCTATTAGAGCTATGTCATAGATAATGCCTTCATCTACAGGATTACCATCTGCTCCTTTTACGGTGAAATCTGATATAAAGATAGAGTCTGAATAATTAGATAAACTACTTGGTGATATGGTATCACTAGTATTATCTATAGGTCTTAATCCTGATGGTGATAGAGATGTATTACCTGTAATTATTACATTATAAGTACCTGTATCTACTGATACTCTAGATCTTTTATCTACGTCAATAGCTAGAGTTACTCCAATAATTCCTATTATTGATACTATTAATAAGACTAGAATAGATTTTTTTAGTTTGGTTTTTTGTTTTGTTAGTTCTATGTTTTCATTATTATTATCTAGATTATTCACACTATCACCTACTATATGTATTAGTATATCATTTATTTATGTTTTTGTAAATTGTATGCTTTTAAAATATTTTTACCTAATTCGGCTACGGTCATTTGACCTACTCCACCTGGTACAGGAGTAATAGATTTTACTTTATCTATTACATCATTATAATCAACATCACCACAGATAGTATCATTATCTTTATTAATACCTACATCTATAATAATACTACCTTTTTTTATCATATCTTTAGTTATATATTTCTTTTTACCTATGGCTACTACTAAGATATCTGCTTTTTTAGTTATTTTTGGTAAATCTTTAGTATAAGAATGACATAATGTTACGGTAGCATTTCTATTTATAAATAATTCTAATAATGGTCTTCCTACTAGATTGCTTCTTCCTAAGATTACTATATTTTGTCCTTCTATGGGTATTTTATAATAATCTAATAAGTCTATTATACCTATAGCAGTACAAGGATATAGACTATCTTTTTTGTGAGCTAGCATACCCATATTTATATCTGTTAAGCCATCTACATCTTTTAGAGGGTTAATGCTATTTTCTATTGTAGTTTCATTTATGTGTTTAGGAAGTGGCATTTGAACTAGAATAGCATTAACATTATTATCATTATTTATTTTATCTATTTCTTTTAATAAATATTCTTCTGTTACATCTTCAGGATATTTTTTTAATTCAAATTTATATCCTACTTGTTCACACATTTTAGCTTTGTTTCTTATATAAGTATTACTAGCAGGATTATCTCCTACTTGGATTACTACTAAGAAGGGAATAGTTTTTAATTTGGATACTTCTTTATTTAAGTTATCTATTATATCTTTTTTTATTGTTCTCGCTTCTAATATCATTTTAAACTCCTTCTATTTTTTTATTGTTTTAGTTTTTATATGCCCTTTTGTTGCTATTATTATTTGAGAGTTATCTAGTGGAGAAGCTAGAGCATTAGATAATTTTTCTATTGGTATTCCTACTTCTTCTGCTAAGTATCTACCTGTATTATTATTTATGATTTCTTCTATTATTTCAGAAGACATATTAGTTAATATATTATTTCTTTTCTTTAATTTATTTATTTTATTATTATTCATTTCTTCCACCTCTTTTTTTAGATGTACTATAAATATTTGCTAATATTTCTTTATTATGTTCTTCTAGTTGGGACATATCCTCACCATTTTTTAATTTAGTTCTTACCATATTAACATATTGTTCTGAATTTTTTAACATAGATTCTACTGTTAATCTATCAGCCTTGGAAAAGTTATCTTTTTTAGACATAGCTCCAATTATTATTATGTAATCTTCTGCATATCTATAATAAATTCTTGATTGATAATCTTTCACTTCATATACATCTTTAAATTGATCTATTAATTGTTTTTGTTGTCTTGGGTCAAAATTTTCTATATCATTTTCTAATCTGCTTATTAAATCTAAGTAGCTATCGTAAGTTTTAGAGTCAACATTTCTTTTTAACCATGCTAAATCTTTTTCTACCATAACATTGCCATAAGTATTAGTTGCAAATAATAGTTTTCTTTTATTATCTGGTTCTTGTGTTTTTGGTTCTTTTTTATCTTCTTTTTGTTCTTGTTTTAATTCTTCTATATATTGCATCTTTTTTCTTAATTCTTGTAATTCACTAATTAACTCTTCTCTATCATTGCTAGAAGATATATTTTTTATAAAATCTTCATATTCTTTATATTCTTCTACTATTAATGAAGATATTATTTCTAATTGTTCTTCATATGTTCCAAAATCTCCATAATTTATATTTTTGTTGGGTAAATCTTTAACAAATTGTTCAAAATCTAAACCTATTATTGTTTTATAAAATTCTTTTATTTGTTCTTTATTATCCATTTATTTCACCTATTTCTCTTTCATGGCTTTAAACATTTTTTTCCAAAGATTGGTACTAGAATAATTTAATATTCCTTGTTTATATATTTTTAATCCGTATTTAAATAATAGATGGATTGTTAATAATAGTAATACTATGGATATTATTACATCTACTAAACCTATCTGTCCTAATGATAATAATGATGGTATTAATAAGGCTGATAGGAATGGTATATATGATAATACTTTGATAAAGATACTTCCATTAAACATAGAAGCCATTATAGATAAGTAATATCCTAATAGAGATACTACTATTATTGGAGTTTGGACTTGTTGGAAATCTTCTATATTTGTAGTCATAGAAGCTAAGATAGCGGCTACTAGAGAATATGCTACAAAAGTAATTAGCATAAGTATTAAAGATATTGGTATTATGTAAGATAATTTATCTAAGAATCCTGTATCTTTTATGTTATTATACATTTCTGTTACAAAACTAGTACTATTTGGATCAATTAACTCTCCACTTAAAGTAGTTCTTAATATTAATCCTAATACTAAATATATTATTAATAATAGTCCTTGAGATAGTACAAAGGTATTACCTGCTATTAGTTTTGAGAAAAAATGAGTTTTAGGAGAAACATTAGAAATAATTATTTCCATACTTTTAGTAGTTTTTTCTTCATTTATTTCGGCTCCTATCATTTGAACTAAGAACATAGTTAGCATAAAGAATGGTAATATTATTATAGGAAATATTACATTCATAACAATATCCATATTAGTATCATTAGTACTATCTGTATCTAATATTGTTTTGGTTAGAGTTGGTGTATTATTTAAATCTTTAACAATATTTGGAGATAAATTATATTTATTTATAACTAAATTATTTTTTATTGAATCTAGGGAATAAGATATTAGTTGTGTTGTAGTTGGGTTAATATAGGTGTTAGCGGTTATATTAGCATTTAAATAATTAATATTATCATTATTTATTACTAATATTAAATCATCTTTATCTTTTATTTCTTCTTTAGCTTCTTCATAAGTTTTAGTATATTTAACTAAAGTAGTATTAGTAGATAATTGTTTTGAGTATTCATTATAAATATTACTGAAACTATCATATACTTCATTTGTGTTATCTATTACTAGGATATTGATATTATTATCAAAATCTCCACCAAAAAATTTTATAATATTATCTATGTTGATTAATCCGATTATTACTACTGCTAATATTATATTAGCTACTAAAAACCATTTAGTTTTCATTTTTTTATTTAGGCTTATTTTTGTTAAATATAATAATTTATTGTTCATAAGATTCACCTACTATACTTATAAATATTTCATTTAAAGTAGCATCTTCAACATAAAATTTAGTAATGTTATCTGAATTAGATATTGCTTTAAAAACTTTAGGTATATATTTTTTATCTTCTAATTCTACTTTATATTGTAATTCGTTTTTAGTAACATTAATTACTCCATCTAAAGATTTTATTTTGTCTTTATCAATACTTCCTTCTATTATGATATTTTTCTTTTTATAGTTATCTTTTATATCTTTTAGATATCCTGATAATACAGTCTTTCCTTTTACTAGAATTAATAGTTTTTCACAGAATAATTCAACATGTTCCATTCTATGAGATGAGAAAATTATTATTGTTCCTTTTTCTTTTAATTCTAAGATTACTTCTTTAAACAGTTCGACATTTACAGGATCTAGTCCTGAGAATGGTTCATCTAGTATTAATAGTTTAGGTTCATGTATTATAGAACTTATGAATTGTATTTTTTGTTGGTTACCTTTAGATAGTTCTTTTATTTTTTTGCTTTTATATTCTTCTATATCAAATCTTTTTAACCAGTAATCTAATTTTTTTTCTATAGTTAGTTCATCCATTCCTTTTAGAACACCATAGTATTCTATTTGATCTTTAACTGTTAATTTTAGAATTAGGCTTCTTTCTTCTGTTAAAAACCCTATTTTATCCGTCATGGTATAATCTATTTTTTTACCATTTAATGTAATTTCGCCTGTATAATCGTCAAGTAAGCCCATAATCATTCTAAAAGTTGTAGTTTTACCAGCTCCATTTAGACCTAATAGTCCAAATATTTCTCCTTCTTTTACTTCAAAATTTAAGTCATTTACTGCACATAAGTCCCCATAGTATTTGGTTACATTTTTTACTTTTAACATGATAGTCACCTCGTTATTTTTATTATATCATTATGTAAAAAAAAATACTAGATTGTACTAGTATTTAATTTATTACTTTTCTTCTTTTTTAGTAGTTTTTTTAGTTGTTGTAGTTTTCTTTGTTGTTTCTTTCTTTTCTGTTGTTGATTTCTTAGTAGTTGTAGTTGTCTTTTTAGCAGCTGTTGTTGTTTTCTTTGCTGCAGGTTTCTTTTCTTCTTTTACTTCTACTTTTTCTTCTTTTTTAGTTTCTGCTTTAGTTACTGTTTTTGGAGTATATGCTTTTCCTTCTAGAGCATCTTTTGCTATTACTACTAAATCCTTAAATGTTTCTGGGCTATCGATAGCTACTTCACTTAACATTTTTCTATTGATAGTTACTCCAGCTTTAGTAAGACCATTTATGAATCTTGAATATGTTATTTCATTTTGTTTACATGCAGCATTAATTCTTGCTATCCATAACTTTCTAAATTCTCTTTTCTTTTGTCTTCTATCTCTATAAGCATATTGTCCTGAATGCATTAATTGTTCATGAGCAGTCTTATATAATCTATGTTTACTTCCAAAGTATCCTTTAGCTTCTTTTAATACTTTTTTTCTTCTAGCACGTGCTACTGTGCCGCCTTTTACTCTTGCCATTATTACGTCCTCCTTCTCTTAAATTAAGTCTTTGATTCTCTTGTAATCAGATTTACTTAATACTGAGCCTTTCCTTTTTTGTCTACTTCTTTTGGCATTATTTTTACCAGTATTGTGGTTAATACCTTGTCTAGTAATCTTTATTGAACCACTTTGTCTTTTCTTGAAAACTTTAGCAGCACCTTTATGTGTTTTCATTTTATTTTTGCTTTTCTTTAATTTTGCCATTTTATATTCCTCCTACTTTTTTGGTGTCAATTGCATAAATATCGTACGACCTTCTAACTTAGGTTTAATTTCTACTGTTGCAATATCACTTAGAGCTTCTTCAAATCTTTCTAAGACTTCTTTAGCTAATTCAGGATGAGCGATTTGTCTTCCTTTAAATCTAATACTAGCTTTAATTTTAGCTCCTTTTTCTAAGTTCTTACGGGCGTTATTAACCCTTGTGTTGAAATCATGAGTATCAATAGTTACTGATAATCTGAATTCTTTAATATCTACAGTAGCTTCTCTTTGTTTTTTCTGAGTATCTTTTGCTTTCTTTTTCTTTTCATAACGGAATTTGTTATAATCCATTATTTTGCATACTGGTGGATTTGAATTTTCATTCATTAATACTAAATCAAATCCAGCATAACTTGCAATAGTTAAAGCATCTTTCTTACTCTTAATACCTAGTTGTTCTCCATTTGGTCCTATGACCATCATTTCCTTACATCTTATTTGGTCATTGATAAGGTTTTCCCTCTCTTTAGCGATATGTAACACCTCCATAAAAAATGAATACAAAAGAGTTTGTATTCATCTAATTAGCCTAATTAATCTATATTGTATTATTATTTGTTATTGGCTGTTTACCTAAAGCTATGAGCAATCAGGTGAGATAAATACATCTTCTTTCCGTTTCGTTTCGTGTTAATTATATTATAAATATATTTATAAGTCAAGGATTTATGACAATTATTTTATAATAATTTTAATTTTGTTTTCTTTTTTACTTTGTTATTAGGATGATTTTTGTATATTTTATTTATATTATTACCTACTATATTATTTAATTCATCTTTAACTTTTAATTCTGTAATTGGTACAACTCCTGTGATAATTTTTTTGCCTTCTTCAACAGTTATTATAGAACTACAATCTAAGATATATTCTTGAGAGTAAATATTTCCTTTTTGATCATATATGGTTATGTGCCCTAATTTAGAATTATTAATATCATCTATATTATATTCATATTGAAATCTTACAGTATATCCTTTTCTAGGTTCTGGCATTTTCAAATTAGAAAATTTTATATCTTGTCTAGATAGTAGTTTTCCGTATCCTTTTACTTTAGATATATTTTTATCTATAGTTTCTTTTTTTACAAATAATATTTTATTTTTTTCATCTAATATTAAATCTAAAATAGAATTAGTTTTTTCTAATTCTATTCTTTTTCTTTTTATCATTGTATTCCCCCTTTGTATTTTTATTTTAATAATAGTTTTAATGATTCTTTTATTTGGTTTTCTAAAGATAATTCTTTATCTACTTTTGGTATTATTTTTTTGATATCTATTTGTTTATATCCTAGTCCTAATAATACTTCTGTTAATTCATCAGTTGTATCTTCTATTTTGAATAATCCAGTATTGGTATTGGTTATTTTACCTTTTAAATCAAGTACTATTTGTTTAGCTACTTTATCTCCTATTTTAGGAAATTTCTTTAGATACAAGATATTTTCTCTTTCGATAGCATCTACTATTCCGTCTATAGATCCGGTAGCTAGTATAGGAAGAGCCATTTTAGGGCCTAATCCCTTAACACTTATTAATTTTAGGAATAATTCTTTTTCCTCTATTTCTTTAAATCCATATAGAGATTGTTCATCTTCTCTAATACATGTATAAGTATAGATAGTATATTCTTTTTCTAGTTGATATGAATAAGGATTTGGTACATAGATTATATATCCTATTCCGTTATTATCTATTATTACATAATTATTACCTATTTCAGTAATTTTACCTTTTATATATCCGTACATTATTTTAAATCCTTTATATTTCTACTAGTTATTTTCTTTAATATGTCACTATCTATTGTTAAATTCATGTCATCTCTTCTTTTTACTTTACTAATAGCATCTTCTATTAATAAATCCATTAGCGTTTTGTAATTTATATTTAAATCTCCCCACATATGATGAGTTAAGAAGTTAGGTATAGTATTTATTTCATCAACATAAACTTTTTTTGTTTTATTATCATAGAAGAAATCAAATCTAGCTACTCCAGTATTGTTTAGAATTCTAAAACTATTTAAGGCTATTTCTTTAATATCACTTTCTAATTTTTGACTGATATTAGCAGGAAATTCTCTTTTGACTACAGCATTATCATCATTATCCCAAATGAATTTATCACTATATTTACGATAATCTTTATCACTCATTATTTCTTCAACTGCAGATATTTGAACTTTACCATTACTTTTTAAAACAGCACAGTTAAATTCTCTTATGTCTTCTAGTAGTTCTTCTGCTAGAGCCTTATCATCATATTTTAATACTCTATCTAAAGCACTATCTAATTCTTCTTTTTGTTTTACTACTTCTATTCCAATACTACTTCCTAAGGAAGCTGGTTTTAAGATAATTGGATAATGCATTTTATCTATTCTTTGGAATAATTCTTCTTTATTGTTTTTATAATCATCTATAGTGAACCAATCATACTTTACAACATCTATTTTATTAGCTTCTAAAATTTGTTTCATAAACACTTTATCTTGGCCTACAGCACTAGAATATACTCCACTTCCTACGTATGGTACTCCTGTTACTTCTAAGTATCCTTGAATAGAGCCATCTTCAGCTCCAGCTCCATGAACCATAGGAAAAGCTAAATCAATATAATTTATTTCTCTTTTAAATAATCCAACGCTTTGTAATATATATCTATTATCTCTATTTATTAAATTTACTTTCCTGGCATATCTTCTTATTAAGTCATAATCTTTAAAAGAATCTATATATCTTAAACAACCACCAGTATACCATTCTAAATCTTTAGTTATATAAATTGGTACTACTTCATATTTTTCAGTATCTATTTTGTCCATAGCTTGAATGGCTGTTACAATAGATATTTCGTGTTCTACACTTTTTCCACCAAAAATTACACCAACTTTTATTTTCATTATTACTCACCTTCTTATATAATTATACACTATTTAATGTTCTAATTAAAGGATTTAATGGCTACTTGACACTTTTTAGAAGTGATGTCCTCCACCACCATGGCTAATTCCTGAACTACCACTATGAAAACTGCTTCCTCCACCACTCGAACTACCTCCACTATCGCTAGATATAGGGCTATAATGTGATACAGTAGTAGTATTTATATATTTATCTATTCTATTTGTTATACTTATACCGTTTTTTACTAAGTAATCATACGAATATTTATCTAATTTAACTGGTTTATTTCTATTAGCATAAGCTATAGTTATTATAACAGCTGGTATTAAACTAATTATAATAAAAACTATATATGGTGTTTTATATACTACTTTACCATCTACTATTTCATATTTGCTATTACCACTAGGTATTCCTCTATTATAATAATTAATTAAATTAGTGGTTAATATATCTACACTTTCTTTATAGTTTCCATTAATCATAGAATAATCCATACTAGAGAGAGTATTTTCTATTCTATAATCATTATAGTATAATAAGGCAGTTCCACTAGTAGAAATATAGAATTCCCTAGTATCCATATCTATTAAATATAATGATCCATTTATATCGAAATCATTATAATCATAAAAATCATCTGCATAAACCATAGCTGATTCTTTATTATTATGATCAATAGTTACAATAGCTAAATCCAAATTAGTGCTGTTTTTATAGTTCATTATCGTACTATATATTTCTTTTTCTTCTTCATCTGTAAATAAATCAGCAAAGTCATATATTTTTTCTTCAGTATTAACAGCAGGCGTTGATATAACATTATTATACATTCTATTTTTATAATGCACTTTATCAGGTATTCTTAAATTATCTTTTGTTCTTTCATAGGTAGTAGTAGATGCATTTACTAATATAGGGAACATATATAATACTATTGTAAATATTATTAATCTCTTTTTCATTAAACATTACTCCTTATAAATAGATAAAATACTATAAAACATATTACAAATGATATAGTAAATACTAAAGTAAAAGTAAGAAAAGCTTTCTTTTTATCTACTGGCATATTTCCTATTAATTTTCCACTTTCTCCATTCATGGCAAAAGTATATATTTCATCTTTGTATTTTATATTTAATAAATATACTGGTAAAAGAACGTATTCAATATTTATATCTGGGAAGTTTATAGTATTATTTATTATATTTATTGTACTATATCCTTTTATATCTTTTTTAAATATATCTTCTACAGTGTTTTTCATTCTAAACACTGCATCATTTTTAGCTGTTTCACTATCAACATCATATTTTTCTGCTAAGAATCCTGATAAATAAGATGGATTAAATGGTACTAATTTAGAATAGTCAAATGGTTCTATAGAATTCATTATAGCATCATCAAATTTAGTAGCTCCATCATTAGGAACTTTTATAAATGATACTTTACCATCTCTAATTATATTAAAATTCATTGTATCTACATAGACATAATCACCTTTTCTATGATGATGAATTTTTTCAGCTTTAGCTGTTATACCACCTATGGAAGTTGATGTAAATAGCCAAAAAGGTATATATATTCCTTTAATTTCAGATATGTTTTTTTGGCTATTAAAACTAGATGGCATAAAAGGATGTTTTCTTCCGACTTGTTTAAAGGCTTTGATGGCATCATCCATAGTTTTATTAAATGGTATTATTGATTTTGGTTCAAATTTTCCAGTTAATCTTTCTTTTATTATAGCTGTATTTTTACAATAGACGCAAAAAGTAGCAGCAGTATTTAAATCTGTTACTATTTCAGCACCACAATCAGGGCACCTATAAATATTATATTCTCCTATATCAGGATTTTCTTCTATTACTTCTTTTTCTTTATATTTTTGTTCATGTTTAGATAGATCTTCTAAATTGAAAGTACTATCACAATATTCACATTTCCAATTTTGATCAGTTGGATTGAATTTTAATACAGCATGACAGCTTGGACATTTATGATCTACTGATCTGGTTGCTTTATTTGCCATATTATCACTTCCATTCTCTAATATAAATATACCATTATTTTTTAATATAGACAAGAATAAAAAAAGAATTCAATTAAAATTGAATTCTTTTGTCAAGATAAGATTCTATATCTTCTATTTTTACTACTTCTTGTTTCATAGTATCTCTATCTCTTATAGTTACGGTCCCATTGTTTATGGTATCATCATCTATAGTTATACAAAATGGTGTTCCATAAGCATCTTGTCTTCTATATCTTTTACCAATAGAACCTGATTCATCATAATCAATATTAAATTTTTTACTTAAAAGTTCATATAATTCATTAGCATTATCACTATGATATTTTTTTACTAGAGGTAAGATACAAGCTTTGTATGGAGCTAGATAAGGATGAAATTTCATTACTTCTCTAGTTGTTCCATCTTCTAATTTTTCTTCAGTATAAGCATCACATAATACAGTTAAAACAAATCTGTCACAGCCTACTGATGATTCTATTACATATGGAATATATTTTTCATTAGTTTCTGGGTCTAAATATTCCATTGATACTTTAGAGTATTCTTGATGACGTGATAAATCATAATTAGTTCTATTATGAGTTCCCCATAGTTCTCCCCAACCAAATGGAAATTTGTATTCGATATCGCAAGCTTCTTTGGCATAGAAAACTAATTTTTCATGATCTTTAAATCTTAAATTTTCAGGATTAATACCTAAGTCTGTTAAGAATTCCCAAGCATAGTTTTTATAAAAATTATAAAATCCGGTATCAGTTTTTTCTTTGCAGAAAAATTGATGTTCCATTTGTTCAAATTCAATAGTTCTAAAAGTAAAATTACCAGGAGTTATTTCATTTCTAAAAGCTTTACCTATTTGTCCTATACCAAAAGGTATTTTAGTACGCATAGTTCTATTAACATTTAAGAAGTTTACAAACTCACCTTGGGCTGTCTCTGGTCTTAGGTAAACAACACTACTAGCATCTTTAATTACCCCTCTATTAGTTTCAAACATTAATCCAAATTGTCTTATATCAGTGAAATTACTTTTTCCACATTTTGGGCATGGTACTTTATGTTCTTTTATATATTTTACCATTTCTTCTTCTGATAGGGCATCGCCATTTATATTTGGGTCAAATTCTTCTATTAGTTTATCAGCTCTATGTCTTGTTTTACATTCCTTACAATCTATTAGTGGATCACTAAAACCTGAGACATGTCCTGATGCTTCCCATACTCTAGGGTGCATAAGGATATCAGCATCTACTTCATAACTACTTTTTTGTTCTTGGATAAATCTTTTTCTCCAAGCTTCTTTAACATTATTTTTAAGTCTGCATCCTAATGGGCCATAATCCCAAGTATTAGCTAGTCCTCCATATATTTCACTTCCTTGAAATACAAATCCATATTGTTTGCAATAATTTACTAATTTATCCATAGTTAGTTTTTCCATAAATTCATTCCTTTCTTATATAAAAAGAGAGCTTCTCTATCTATAAGGACGAATTAAATCCGCGGTTCCACCTTATTTATTCTAAAAGAATCTCTCTTTATATACAGCTCTTGGTTTCCAAGCCAGTCATCGCTCTTTTTTATAAATTAATTTTAACATTTATCTTTATTTTAGTCAATTATTTTATACTACCTACAAAATAATTTTTCTTACCTTTTTTAACTATTATATATTTATTATCTATAAACATATCTTTAGTTATTTCTTTATCTACATCTGTAATTTTATCTCCATTAATGGAAATAGCATTACCTGTAATCATCTCTCTTGCTTCTCTTTTACTATTTACACTTTTTAATTCAATAAGTAAGTCTACTACATTATTACTAGTTACTTCTTTTATTTCATTTCCTATAAATACTTCTTCTATTTCTTTGGCACTTAATTCTTTAAATTCTCCTGTAAATAATACTTCAGACAATTTAACAGCTTTATTATATTCTTCTTTACCATGAATAAAAGTAATTATTTCTTTAGCTAGAGTTTTTTGAGCTATTCTAGATTCTGGATGTTCATTATGTTCTTTCATAATACTATCTATTTCTTCTTTATTTAAGAAGGTATATATTTTTAAATAGTTTTCCATCATAGAATCTTCAAAGTTTAAAACATATTGATACATTTGGTAGCTAGAAGTCTTATTTATGTCTAACCATAAAGCATTACCTTCACTTTTTCCTAATTTTTTACCTGTAGAGTCTGTAATTAATGGTATAGAGAAAGCATATATTTCATCTCCTGTAGTTTTTCTTACTAATTCTATACCAGTGGTAAGATTTCCCCATTGATCAGATCCACCTATTTGTAAATCTACTCCTTTATTTTCATGAAGATATTTAAAATCATATCCTTGAATTAACATATAAGAAAATTCGGCATAAGATATACCTGATTCCATTTGCCTTTTTACTAAATCTTTATTAATCATATATCCCACATTGATATATTTTCCTACATCTCTTAAGAAATCTATATAATTTATATCTTTAAACCAGTCATAGTTATTAACTACTTCCATTTTGAATAAATCTTCTACTTGTTTTTTTAATTTAACATAGTTAGATTTTATTACTTCCATATCGGCTTTTTCTCTTTCAACAGTGCCTCTAGGATCTCCTACGGCACCTGTTGCCATACCAACAAGTAACATTGGGTGATGTCCTGCTCTTCTTAATCTTTCTGCTATTAAGAATGTTGAGTAATGTCCAATGTGTAGGCTATCTGCTGTTGGATCTGTTCCTATATAGAATTTTAAACCTCCATTATTTAATTTTTCTTCTAATTCAGGACTACTAATATCTTTAATTAATCCTCTCCATTTTAATTCATCATATAATTTCATATTTATCTTCCTTTCTAAAATTAAAAAGAATGATACCTAAAGGAGTCTATAAATAGACGGTACCATCCTTTTATTTACTTAATTATATAACGGTTTTAACCGATTTAGCTAGAAATATGTAATTCATTATTAGATATTTATTAGTTTTCACCAACCACTAATTCTCTATAAATAATATTTAATAATTACTTCTTTATTTCTAATACTAAATAATTGCTTGTATCTAGATTATAACATAAATAATTATAATTACAAGTATTATTTTCTATTTTCTAATTTAGATACTATATCTTTTATTTTTCTAAATCTGTGATTTAGGCCTGATTTAGTTATATCTTTTTTTAAATCTTTACTCATAATATCAGCAAGTTCTGATAGAGATGATTCTGGATATTTTGTTCTATATTCTATTACTTCTTTTAATTTATCATCAATAGTATCTAATAAATCATATTTTCTTAATACCTCTATATCTTTTAATTGCTTATTAGCTGTAAAGAATATTTTATCCATATTAGCTTGTTCACAATTATTAAGTCTATTAGTCATATTTTTATGATCTCTATATATTCTTATATCCTCATAATACATAACAGCATTATAGGCCATTATTATTCTTAAAAAATCGGATATTTTTTCTGATTCTTTTATATAAACCATATAGTTTTTTTCTCTTCTAATTATTTTACTATTTAATCTATAATTATTAAGTAAATCATCTATAAACTTGGCATATTCTATATTATCTACTAAAAACTCTAGGTGATATCTAGATGTTTTAGGATCATTTATACTTCCACAAGATATAAATAATCCTCTTAGATATGCTCTTATACTATCTTCATCGGATATTATATATTCTTTAGGTATATTTAAATAATTGTTACTATTATCAATTATTGATAAATCTTTTAAGATTTCATTTTTTTTATTTTTTACTGTTATTATATAATCTAGATTTTTACTAAAATTGTATCTATATCTTACTGTAATAACAGGGATTATATCGTAAATATTTTTAAATAGTTTGAATATTCTTCTTGCTACAGCATTATTTTCTATATTTATTCTTATATTATCATCTATAGAAGCACTATTTCTTACTATAGCTGATAATTCACTAATTAATTCTGTTTTGGTACTATCTAATCTAGTTACCTCATCTTTTATGTCCATAGAAAAGCTCATATTATCACCAAATTTCTAAATTATTATAACAAAAAAAAGAAAAGTTTTCTATAATTAAGATAAACTTTCTATAAATACAGGTAATATCTTTTTCAACTTTTCTTCTCCTACTATTTCATCAAGATAATATTTATCATTATCTTTTGTTACTTTTACTATTTTGTAATTATCTAGAATATCAGTTCTTGTTTCATTTATTTGTGCTATATATAGATAATCTTCTAATTCAAAATTAATTTTACCAACTATCAAATAATTCTCACCGTTACCTAAAGTTAGTACTTTATTTACAATTAAATCCATTATTATTCCTCCCAACCATTTATACTAGGAAATTCAAAGTCATCATCGTTATTACCCCAGAATGAATTTTGATTATTTCCTACTTCATTTGTATTACTTCCAGTAAGTGAGCTTACTGTTGGTAAATCTGTAAAATCAGGTAGTGATAAATCGTCATCACTCATACTGTAACTAGATAATTCTTCTTGATGGTCTACTACTGGCTTAGGTTCTTCAATAGGTTTATTAATAGGTTTAATTTCTTTTAATATAGGTGTTGGTTTTGGATTTAACATCTCACCTACTTTAATCATAACATTTTTAGTTTTTTCTGTTACTTTTAATATATCTATTGAAGTTGGATCACTGATTTTTATTATTTGATTATCTTTAGGTTGTTCTTCTACCATTGGTTTTAAATTTAAATCTTTATTTGTATAATCAGGCTCTTCATAATTTGATTCATCATCTTGATAGTTGTACGTATCTTCTATATTATTAATACTTGTATTATAATCTAAATTAAAATCTAAATCTTGATAAGCATTTTTTTTCTTTATTATAGAGTATTCTTCCAAAAGATCTGTTATTTCTTTTTGGTCTAGTTCTTCTTTATATCTATCTAATTCAACAGTACTATCAGCTATTTTTTCTTTTAAGTTTTCTATGTTATCATTTATTTCTTTTTCTTTTAATATTTTTTCGTATTGTATATCTAATAGACTATATAACTTAGATAATTTATCTTCTTCTCTAATATTTAATTCAGTTCTAGTATTAATTCTATCATCTAATATTTCTCTTATTTTATTTCTTTTATTATATATAGTCTCAAATTCGTTACATATAACGAATACTAATCTATAAATACTAAGTAAAAAGTATCTTTCAATTTTATTGTAATAATCTTCTTTAGCGTTATCAATATATGATAAGTATTCTCTTTCTTCTCTTGATGATATACCAGCTTTTTTTAAAGCTCTAAATGTTTTTTGAAATATTTCTAAAGTTTTTTTACTATCCATTACTGATGGATTAGTATCTGCAATTTCTTTATCTATTTCTTCGACATTTCTTAAAACAATTGTATTATCTGCAACTATTTTTTTGAAAAGATCAGATAATTCTTTTTCTAATCTTATGTTATCTTCTTCATAATTTTCTTTTTCTTCATAAGATTTATCTAATTCATTTTGGTATTTTTTAATATTCTTGCTTGTTTCATCAACTATTTGAGTGTTTTTTAAATATTTATCTATACATGCTAATCTATTTTTATATTCTGGTAATTTACTTTCATCTTTTATTTCTTCTAAATCGGTTATCCTGTGTCCTGTTACATTATAGAAATCCTCTTCTAAAGCATTTCTTTGTGCTATTCTTCCTTCTATAAATCCAACTAAATCTTTTAATCTTTTTTGTTCTTCTTCTAAATTTTTAGTTTTATAATATTTGTTATTAATTGTATCTAAAAATTCTTCACCATTCATAGCATCTATTTCTCTAGCAGATGTTTCAAAATTGGCAAGAGCTTCTTCGTCATTATTAACATTTCCTAATATCAAACTCATTCTAAGTATTTTATACTTATTTTCTTTGATTTTTTTACTAGTTTCTTCTTGCATTATATCACCTCTTTCCATTAGAACCAACTACTTTCTTTTTTATTACCACTATCAGAATTTAAATCTGTTATTTCTTTGTGGCTAAAGAAAGATTCTTCTTCTAATTTAGGTGTATTTAGACTTGGCATTGAATAATCTTCTTTAAATTTGTTTTCTGGAAGACTAGTTTTCTTTTTTAAAGGGCTTGATGACAGTTTAAGATCATTTCCTTTATTTATTTTAATAGAAAAATCTTTTGATTTATTTTCGTCTAAAACAGGATTTTTCTTTTTCTCTAATAACTCTTTAGTCATTTTTTCAATATCTTTATTTCTTTCTGCTTCTAATAATTTTTGTCTTCTATTTCTTTCTTCCTGTATTTCTTTTTCTCTAAGTAATTTTTTCTGTCTTTCTGCATATTCTCTTTTTTGTTCTTCTAAATATATTGCTTCTTTATATTTCCTTTCGTTTTCTATATATTTGCCAAGAACTTCTTCAAATTTTTCACTTCTATTTTCTCTATCTATTTCTTCTATTGTTTCTAATTTATTTTTTCTCTCTTCGTATAAACTATTATAAGTATCTATATCTTGCTGTTCTAATTTAATGGTATTATATTGTTTAAATAGTTCTTCATGTATATATTCATATATTTCACTATTAGTTATGTTTTCTAAAATATTATTAATAGTTTCTCTTTTTTCTAATAATTCTTCGTATTCTGAAGCTTCTTTATCATATATATCCATTAATTCTAGAATATATTTTTTTTCTTTATATTTTTCATATTCTAAAGTTATTGATGATAGCATATTATCGCATTCCATAATTATATCAGTGGAATTTCCAATTTTAGCTTTTCTAACATTTTCTTTAGCTTTTTCTAAGCTATAACCTAATTCTTTATAAGCTAGATTTATTTCTTCTCTTCTTTCTTCTAACTCTTTGCAATTATATTCTTCGAATACTTTCTTTAATAGAGAAATCATTCTCCTTTCTAATTGCTGATTATTTTTCTTATTTGATTCAATCCTATCATTAGCTGAACTAATTTTAACATCCAAATTTTTTATATCATTTGAAAATTTCAATCTATTTTGAATATTATCTCTATATTTATCTATTATTTCTATATTATTTTTATATTCTAATATTTCATTTTCTCCCTTTGTAGTATAATGCTCTAAATTATTTCCTGTAAATTGTCTATGCTTTTTTAGAGCTGTATCTACATAATTAATACGTGAGCTTATTAAATCAACTAATCTTTGTAATTTTAATCTTTCTTCTTTTAAAAATGTTGTCTTTTCCCTTTGAATTTTTTTTAATTCTTCTTCATATAATATATTAGTTAGGTTTAATATTTTAAATTCTAACTTGTCCATTTCTGAGCAAATATCTTCTTTATCATTATTATTATCTATAAAATTTAAAGCTTTTTGGAACATTTTATATTGTTTCACATAATTTTGAGCTTCGTCTATTGAGTTTTCGTTCATCGAGAATCACCTCTTAGTCTAATTATATAACATTTAGATTTTTTGTCAATTATTATACTCTAAATATGGGTAAAGTCTATCATATTTTTGTTATTAATAGTTATTTTTTTTAAAAAAAGTAAAAAAAGTGTTGTCAAGTCAATAAAAATGTTATATAATGAAAAAGCAATGGAGATATTGCATTTGTGCCTGAGTGGCGGAATAGGTAGACGCACAGGACTTAAAATCCTGCGAGATTTAACCCTCGTGTCGGTTCAAGTCCGACCTTAGG
>CACXFI010000027.1 GCA_902766875.1 uncultured Erysipelotrichaceae bacterium
ATAGAAGGGGCTAAAGAAGTAAAATTATTGGGAATAGATTCTTATAATGATTCTAGTATGAGTTATGTAATAGAAATAACTTGTAAGGCTATGAGTCAGTATAAAGTTAGGAGACAAGGACTTAAGATTATTAAAAATAAATTAGATAAAGAAAAGATATCTATTCCATATAATGTCTTAGATATTAATTTAAAGAAGTAGGTGTATTGTGAAGAAAGAAGATTATTTTAAAAAAGAATTATCTTATATTAAGAATAAAAAGGTTATTAAAGATTTAAAATATTTGATAGAATTACTTCCTGATTATTTCTTTGAAATACCAGCTTCATCTACTGGTAAATATCACCCTTCATATGCTTTAGGAGAACATGGACTTATTAGGCATACTAAAGCTGCTGTTAGAATAGCTTATGAATTATTTGATGATGAGAGTATTTGTAAGTTTTCAAAAGATGAACAAGATTTAATTATAATGGCTTTAATATTACATGATAGTTTTAAGAGTGGTAATCCTAAAGAAAAATATACTAGAGCTGATCATCCATTGCTAGCATCTCACTTTATTATGGAACATCAGAAAGAATTATCTTTAGATATAGAATCTTTAAGGAAGGTATGTAGTATGATAGAGTCTCATATGGGCCCTTGGAATATAGATTATAAAACTAAAGAAGAAATACTTCCTAAACCTAAAACAGCATATGAGAGATTTGTTCATATGTGTGATTACTTGGCTAGTAGAAAATTAATAGAAATAGAATTTGATGGAATAGAAATAAAATATTAATTGTTTTATTTCTTTTTTTTGTTTGATAACATACTAAATATTAAATATGTCTATTATCTAATATTTAACATTTATTTATACATATAATTATGCTACTATTAATATAGAATAGGAGTGAATATATGAAAAAAATAATATACATAGTTACTATATTATTATTAATAATAGTATTACATAATCCAATAAATACTACAATAGTAGAATCTAATAAATATAAAACACCTGCTAATCCAGCCTTCGATGATGATAATTTCTATAATTGTGTAATAGATCGGTATAACAATAGTGTTGGCTATAGTAATAGAGTATCTTATGATACTATTCTTACTGATGAACAGCTAGCAAGTATTACTAATTTATCTTGCTATGGTTATGATGATGATTCAGCTAAAATATCAAGTGCTAAAGGATTAGAAAAATTAACAGGACTAACATCTTTAAGTTTATCTTATCATTATTTAACAAATATAGATGTAAGTCATAATACAGCCTTAACATCTTTGTCTTTATCTAATAATCAACTAACTAATATCGATTTAAGCCATAATACAGCCTTAACATCTTTGAATTTATATAATAATCAACTAACAAGTATCGATTTAAGCCATAATACAGCCTTAACATATTTGCGTTTATTTAATAATCAACTAACAAGTATCGATTTAAGTCAAAATACAGCCTTAACATCTTTAACTTTACATAATAATCAACTAACAATTATCGATGTAAGTAATAATACTAATTTAAATGGATTATCAGTAGATGAAAATGTTGAAGTAATAGGTGCAAGTGATGATGTTAGTATCCAATATTTTCCAATATATATGTTTTCTAATAATGATTTAAAAATTAATGGAAGTATGTTTAAGAGTGGTACGTATGAATATACAGTAAATGTAAGTAATAGTATTGATAAATTTGCTATGGGATATGATGGATATGCTAAAGGATTCTATTACAAATGCCCTGATGATACATTATGTGGAGGATATTATTTGATTCAGTTATTATCAGTACCTTCTCAATATGGTCAGGTAACATTTAATGATAGTAAAATTGATTTAGATCATGATAGTCTTATAAAAGAAGTTCTTGATTATTGGGAAGAAATAGATTTTGATACATTAAAAGAAGAACAATGTCCTAATGAAGATGAATGTGATGTATATTATAATGATAAATTAGTGGCTAGTATTCAAAATGATATTGCAACTGTATATAAAGATGACAAAATAATAGCAAAAGTTGGTATAAATAATACAAATATTACCATATATAAAGATGGTAAAGAGATATATGTAGTGAATGGAAGTTCGGAAACAATGTATGCATACGTAGCAGATTTAAAAGAAGGAACTAATGTTTTAAAAATTAAAATAAATGCAGATGGAATAGATGCAGAATATACTATAAATATAATAAGAAGTAAAAAAGAATTAAATAATGATCCTAGTAAAGAACTAGAGGATAT
>CACXFI010000028.1 GCA_902766875.1 uncultured Erysipelotrichaceae bacterium
AATATAACTACCTCTATCGTAATAAGCCCCACTTACATTAGCTAAAATAGTTCTAGCTATATCTACATTAGAAAAATATCCATAACTTTTATTAATATTCTTATATAATCCAAATCCACCAAATAGGAATAATAAAAAAATAATTATAAATATACTTTTCTCATATTTATTCATATACACTACTCCTATCTAACAAAAGTATATCATCTATGCCTGATTTTGTAAATAAAGAAAATAGGCTTTTAGCCTATCTTCTTTCTACACTATTAAGTAAATCATTAATAGTCATCATTCTATCATCTATTTCCTTTAATGATTCTACCTTATCTTCTTTTTTCTTTACTACAATAGTATCTGTTACTATATCATTATTCATAGTATTTTTATCAATAATATCAGTAATTAAATAAGTATAATTAATTCTATCTTTAACAATATAAGAACCATTACTATACCTATCCATAATTGATAATTCTGATAATTTAACTTCTTTCTTTTCTTTATCAGTAACTACCATCATAGAATCTTTTATAAATTTAGCATAGACATCTACTATTTTAGAAGGATTACTCTTAATTTCTTTCATAAGAACAAGTCCCCTATTAGCTCTACTTCCCTTTTCTAATTCTGATAATCTAAGTCTCTTAGCAGTACCCCTATCCATAATTATAGATAAATATTCACATCCAGGATTAAATAATATACCACTAACAACATAATCATCTTTTAATTTAATAGATTTAACTCCACTAGCCTTAATTCCAACTACACTAATTTCTGATACATCATACCATAGTCCATAACCATTATGAGTAACAACTAGTACATCATTATATTTACTATAGTCAACTGATACAACTCTATCATCACTCTTAAGATTCATCATATTAATACTCTTTGAGTATCTTTGAACCTTAAACTCTTCTAACTTAGTTCTCTTAACCATACCATTTTTACTAAATACTGTAATATACCTATCATCATTAAAGTCGTATACTGGCATACTACCAACAACTAATTCTTCAGGATCTACTTTTATAATATTAGATATATGCTTACCTAAGTCTTTCCATTTACATTCTGGTATTTCATGAACAGGAACATACATATAATTACCCATATCAGTAAATAACAATAGAACATCCATAGTATTCATATTATAAATACCTATAACATAATCATCATCTTTAATAGCTACATCTTCTAAATTACTAGAAGCATAACTTCTTAATGATACTCTCTTAACATACCCATGTTTAGTAACAACAACTACTACATCTTCCCTAGGAATCATAGCTTCATTATCTATCTTAATTTCTTCTATTTCATCTCTTATTTCTGTACGTCTAGGTGTAGCATATTCTTTCTTTATAGATTTAAGCTCTGTCTTTATTACCATATCCAATTTAGTAGAATCAGAAAGTATTTCTGTTAAAGCTTTAATAATTCTTTCTAAATTAGCTTTTTCATTTTCCAAATCTACTATATCAGTATTAGTAAGTCTATATAACCTTAAATCCACAATAGCAGTAGCTTGTTCTACTGTAAATTCAAATTCTTTTACTAAATTATTAATAGAATCAGCTCTATCTTTACTGGCTCTAATAACTCTTATTACTTCATCTAGAATACTAATAGCTTTAATTAATCCTTCTACTATATGAAATCTAGCTTTGGCATGTGCCAAATCAAATTCACTTCTCTTATATATTACTTCTCTCTGATGAGCTATATAAGCATCTAATATTCCTAATATTCCCATTAACATAGGTCTTCTATTGGCAATAACTACATCATTAAAATTATAAGATATTTGAAGCTCCGTATTTTTATAAAAATAATTTAAAATATTCTCAGCATTTGCATCTTTCTTTAAATCAACAGTTATTTGTAACCCATCTTTATCAGATTCATCTCTTACTTCAACAATACCATCTATCTTTTTTTCAAATCTAATCTCATCCATTTTTCTTACTAATTGAGCCTTATTCACCTCAAAAGGAATTTCTGTAATTATGATTTGATTCTTTTTAATTTCAGCTTTAGACCTAACCATAATTTTTCCTCTACCAGTCTCATAAGCATCATGAATCCCTTTTTTACCAAAAGCAATTCCACCAGTAGGGAAATCTGGTCCTTTAATAAAATTCATAATAGTATCTAATCTACAATTAGGATTATCAATTCTATATATAGTAGCATCTATTACTTCACCTAAATTATGAGGTGGTATATTAGTAGCATACCCCGCACTAATACCAGTACTACCATTTACAAGTAAATTAGGGAATTTACTAGGTAAAACTGTAGGTTCTAATAAAGTATCATCATAATTAGGAGCCATCATAACAGTATCTTTATCTATATCTCTTAACATTTCATTAGCTATCTTAGAAAGTCTTGCTTCAGTATAACGACTAGCAGCCGGACTATCACCATCTATACTACCATTATTACCTTGCATATCAACAAATGTTTCTCTCATTTTCCAATCTTGGCTAAGTCTTACAATCGCTTCATAAATAGAAGAGTCCCCATGTGGATGATATTTACCCATAACGTCCCCTACAGCTCTAGCTGATTTTTTATAAGGTTTATCATAAGTATTCTTCTCTTTATACATAGAAAATAGTATTCTTCTTTGAACAGGTTTTAAACCATCCCTAACATCAGGTATAGCTCTATCTTGAATAATATATTTAGAATATTTTCCAAATCTCTCACCCATTATTTCTTCCAATGAATAATCATATATTTTCTTTAATACATCTTCCATATAATCACCTTAAATTATTCTAACATAGAATAAAAAAACAAGCAAGAAAAGTTACTAACAAGAAATTTTAATACTTTCCTTACTTATTACTATTTATTCAATACTCTATAATACAATAAAATTTTATCACTACAAAATTTAAAAGAAAATAGAATAAATCTATTTTCAATTTTATTATTCACAACTAACATTCTAATAATAAACATTCTTCAGATATAAACCTTCTGGATTAGCAGTTTTACCTGCCTTAGTACGGTCCTGACTATTTAAAATATCTATTACTTCTTCACTCTTTCTTTTGCCTTCTCCTACTTCTATTAAAGTACCAACAATATTTCTAACCATATACCTCAAAAATCCAGTACCAATAAAAACCAAAGTTATCTTATTAACATCTTTAAGATCCCTAATTAAATTAGTTTGAGATAAAGTTCTAACATAATCATCAGGTTTTTCCTCATCAACTTTAGTAAAAGCTTTAAAATTATGAGTACCCTCTACATATTTCATTGCTCTCTCCATCTCAACTACATCTAATTTTTTATTACATTGATATACATATTTTCTTTCTAAAGGATCATAATCCCCCAAATTAATT
>CACXFI010000029.1 GCA_902766875.1 uncultured Erysipelotrichaceae bacterium
CCGACTGGCTCCTCCAATTTGATTATAACTCCTAATAGGAGTTTTTATTTTTGTTAAGGAGATTTTTATGAGTAAAATAAGAATAAACATGTTATCTATGGCTGATTCTGTAGATGGCCAAGGAGTAGGTAGTGCATACTTAGAATTAATGAATTTATTAAAAGAAGAAGGCAAAAATGATTTTGAAATATTACTTAATAAAGGTATTAATAATTGTGATATAATTCATGCTCATACCATAGAACCAAGAAATTATTTAAAACTAAAATTAAGTAAAAAACCAACTATATCATATGTTCACTTCTTACCAGATACCTTAGATGGATCTATAAAATTACCTAAATTAATTTTTAAAATATTCAAAAAATATCTAATAAGTTTTTATAAAGCAGCTGATTATTTAGTAGTAGTAAATCCCATATTCAAAAAAGATATGATAAAAGCCGGCCTAGATAAAAACAAAATTACTTATATTCCTAATTATGTTTCTAAAGAAAAATTTTATAAAAAGACAGATGAAGAAATAAAAAAAATAAGAAAAAAATATGAATTAAATCCTAATGATTTTGTAGTCTTAGGAGCAGGGCAAGTCCAAACCAGAAAAGGTGTTATAGATTTTGTGGAAACTGCCCAAAAATTACCAGATATAAAATTTATATGGGCTGGAGGATTCTCTTTTGGAGCCATAACAGATGGTCATAACGAACTAAAAAAAATAATGGATAATCCACCATCAAACGTTAAATTCTTAGGTATAGTTCCTAGAGAAGAAATGAATAACTTATTTAATATATCTAATTTATTATTTGTTCCTTCTTATAACGAATTATTTCCTATGACTATATTAGAAGCTGTAAGTACTGAAACTCCAATACTATTAAGAAATCTAGAATTATATGAAGATATATTATTTAATAAATATTTATCTTCTGATAATAATGAAGACTTTGCTAACATTATAAAAGAATTAAAAGATAATAAAAATCTATATAAAGAACAAGTAGAAAATGCCAAATACATATCAAACTTTTATAGTAAAGATAATGTATATAAATTATGGAAAGAATTTTACACTAGTATCATGAATAAATAAAGTTATTATATAATATTGACACAGTATTTTAAACATGTTAATCTAATTATAGATATTATACAAATATCATAATAAAGAAAGGAGTATATTATATGGATAATCAAACAGAAAAAAAGACTAATGTACTAGCTATACTAGGATTTGTATTTTCATTTCTTGTTGCCCTAATAGGATTAATTCTATCAATTATAGGATTAAGTAAATCAAAAGAATTAAATAGCGGAAGAGGACTAAGTATTGCTGGTATTATTATTTCAGTATTAAATATGGTATTAGGATTAGTTCTAGCTATCGTAATGGTAGCATCAGTACCAACTGTATTAAATACCATAGATAAAGCTAAGGAAGCAACACTTCTAAATGAAGCAAATACCATAGAAATGTGGTTTGAAAGACAATATAGTCTAGTTAAAATAAATACTGAAGCCACAAATAGTGTATACAATAATTATGTTATGTATAATGATTATACTATAAGTGAGCAAAGATTAACAAGAGAAATAGTTGAAGAAATAAGAATTACCGATATTGATAACATAGATTATACAAATAGTACAGTAAAATTAAATAACAATAGAGTTTGTGTAAAATTAACAGCTTTTGTTAATGACCAAAGAATAGAAAAACAAAGCACAGGTTGTAATTATTAAAAACTCCAAAAGGAGTTTTTTTACTTGCAATAATAATATTTGTATAGTATAATTAAAACAATTTTGAGGTGATTTTATGTTAGATATAATATTAGATACATTATTAGATACTTTAAAATTAATTCCTTTTTTATTTGTAGCTTTTTTAATAATAGAATTAATAGAACATAAACTTAGTGATAAAAATAAAAATATAATTAAAAAATCAGGAAAGTATGGACCTGTAATCGGAGGATTATTAGGAGCAATACCTCAATGTGGATTTAGCGTAATGGCCACTAATTTATATGTAACAAGAATAATCTCTATAGGTACTCTAGTAAGTATATACTTATCATGTAGTGATGAAATGTTACCAATTCTAATATCAGAAAATGCCCCATATAATATAATAATATCAATAATATTAATAAAAATATCTATAGGTATAATTAGTGGTATTATTATTGACCTAATATATAGAAATAATAAAAATAAATTTGATTATGACATATGTGATCATGAGCATTGTCATTGTGATAAAGAAAACATTTTTAAATCAAGTCTAATTCATACTCTAAAAATAAGCCTATTTATCTTAATAATAAACTTTATATTAAACAGCTTATTCCATTATGGTGGCGAAGAATTATTATCTAATATTTTACTAAAAAATAGTATATTATCTTCATTTATGACTTGTATAATAGGTTTAATACCAAATTGTGGAGCTTCAGTACTAATAACAGAATTATATATAAATAACGTTATCACATTAGGAGCTACTATTGCAGGATTATTATCAGGAAGTGGAGTAGCAATATTAGTATTATTTAGAACTAATAATAATATTAAAGATAGTTTAAAAATACTACTTCTAGTATATGGAATAGGAGTAATAAGTGGAATCATTATAGATTTAATAATGATGTTATAATACTAAAGATAATCTTTAGTATTTTTTTATGATATAATATAATTATGATGTATTACTTAATTATTATAAATATTATTAGTTTTATTATATGTTATATAGATAAAAAGAAAGCTATTAATAATGAGTACAGAATTTCTGAACATACCCTAATATTATTGTCTATATTAGGAGGATGTTATGGCTTTTTATTTGGTATGTATATATTTCATCATAAAACTAAAAAAATAAAATTTAAAATATTTATACCTATAATCTGTATTATATGGTTATATCTTATATGGGAAGTGTTATTATGAAGAAGGTTGAATTATTAAGCCCTTGTGGTAATTATGAATGCTTAAAAGCTGCTATTCATAATGGAGCAGATGCTGTTTATTTAAGTGGAAAAAACTTTGGAGCTAGAAAATACGCCGATAATTTTACTAATGATGAAATAATAGAAGCTATTAAATATAGTCATCTATATGGAGTAAAAGTATATATAACAGTAAATATTATGATATATGAACCTGAAGTAGATAGTGTTATAGAATATTTAAAATTCTTATATATAAATAATGTTGATGCCGTTATTATGCAAGATATAGGTATCATTAGCAAAATAAGAAAAATACTTCCAGATTTAGAAGTACATGCCAGTACCCAATGCCATAACCATAATGATGAAGGATTACAACTATTTAAAGACTTAGGTATAACTAGAGTAGTCTTAGATAGAGAAATGTCTTTAGATGAAATAAAGAAATTAAAAACAGATATCGAATTAGAAGTATTTGTTTATGGTGCTTTATGTGTTTGTTATTCAGGTTGTTGTTTATTTAGCAGTATGAATGGTGGAAGAAGTGCCAATAGAGGGTCTTGTGTAGGCTCATGTAGACTACCATATAAGTTTATAGAAGATAATAAATATATTAAAACTACTGGAGATTATTTACTTAGTACTAAAGAACTAAATACTATAGAACATATAAAAGAATTAATAGAATCTGGTATTGATAGCTTTAAAATAGAAGGAAGAATGAAAAGTCCATTCTATGTAGGATTTGTTACCAAACTATATAGAACTTATATCGACAAATATTATAATAATGAAGATATGACTATAAAAGAAGAAGATATAATTAATCTAAAAAAATTATATAATAGAGAATTTACTAAAGGATATTTATTTAATGATAATAAAATTATGAATATCAAAACACCTAATCATCAAGGAATAGAAATAGGTAAAGTAATAGATGTAAACCATAAAAAAATTACTATCAAATTAAATAGTTATCTAAGTCAAAATGATGGCATAAGATTTAAAAATAGTAATAAAGGAATGATTATAAATAAACTATATAATAATAAAAATTTACTAGTAAATAGATGTGATAATATAGCCATTATAGATAATAAAATAGGATTAAAAGATAAAGATATAATCTTAAAAACTCTAGATTATGAACTAGAAACAAATTTATCTAAATATAACAATAAAAAAATAAATATAAACTATTATATAGAAGCTTATAAAAATAAAGAATTACTAATAACAATAGACGATGGTATTAATAAAGTAGAATATATAGGAAATAAAGTAGAAGAATCTATTAATAGTCCTATAAGTAAAGATAAAATAATATATCAACTATCTAAATTAGGAGATACTATCTATAAAGTTAATAATATAAGTATTAAAATGGATAATGATATATTCATAAGTATAAAACTATTAAATGATATAAGAAGATATTTAATAGAAGAATTAAATAAAAAAAGAATAGGTAAAAATAGAAATATTATCCTAAAAGAAGATAATTATAAAATTATTAATAAAGATAATAAAATAAGAATAAATATCTTAGTAAGAAATAAAGAACAATTAGATACTGCTATATCCCTAAATATAGATGATATCTATGTAACAGATTATAATTTATATAAAGAATATAAACATATTTATAATAACTTATACTATAGAACTAAAAGAGTTAATGATAAAGTATTAGATTGCGATAAAGTATTAATAACTGAAATAGGGGGTATTTATAGATATAAAAATAAAGATATAGTAAGTGATTATTATCTAAATATAGCTAATACAAATAGTATTAAATTTTTAGAAAATAATAACATAAAAAGAATAACTCTATCAGTAGAAGATAATTATAATTATTTAAATAATATAGATTTTACTAAGCATAATATAGAACTAATTATCTATGGTAGAATAGAACTAATGATTAGCAAATATTGCCCATTAAAAGAAATATATAATAATTGTAATAATTGTCCTAAAGATAAACATAATTATTATTTAGAAGATAAATTTAATAATAAATATCCAATTATTAAAGATAATTGTATAACCCATATCCTAGATCATAAAATACTTGATAAAACAAATAATATAAGCTATTATAAAAATATAGGTATTAATAATTTTAGAATAGAATTATTTGATGAAAACAAAAAAGACATAATAAATATAGTAAGTACAATAAAAAAAGAGGTAGATAATAATGAATAGAGATAATAGTATCCATATGTTTATAGGGCCTAGAATCAAAAAGAATATGACAGTAAGTGAATTAAATAGTGCTAGATCTCTAGCTAAATATAGTATTTCTAGAGACTTTCCTAATATAGAAGAATTTGCTAAATTTACTAGCCAATTCCAAAATGAAAAAGAATTATTAAATAGTGTATACAAAAAAGGAAATGCTATTCATGATTTATGTGGTGAAGACTTAAGTATAGATTTATGTATTCAAGCTCATGATAGCAAAAAAAATAAAGTACCAATAACTTACAAAACAAAAAAAGAACTATCAGAAAAGGCTAAAAAAGAATTATATAAATGGTATAATAGTAGAATGAAAAGTAAACCAAGCAAAACAAAAAACAATACTGATGATAATGGTAATGGATTATGGAGACCTACTAGATAGTGAAATATATTAATGATTTTATAGAATACCTAAAAGTAATAAAAAAATATTCAGAACATACCATATTAAACTATAAAAAAGATATAGAAGATTTCTATTATTATATGGATAGCAATATATTAAACATTAAACATGATGATGTAAGTGCTTATTTATCTTACTTATATGATAATAAATTAAATAGAAATAGTATCTCAAGACATCTAAGTAGCATAAGAAGCTTTTATAACTACCTAGTTCATGAAGATATAATTAAAGAAAATAAATTCAATGAAATAAACAATCCTAAAAAAAGTAATAGCCTTCCTAAATATATAAAAGATAACGACTTAGAAAAAATGTTCTTAGTATTCAATTTAGATGATAAATTAGAACAAAGAAACTCTCTAATATTAGAAATGTTATACGCAACAGGTATAAGAGTAAGTGAATTAGTCAATATAAAAATTAGCGATATTAATTTTTATGATAATACCATAAAAATATTAGGTAAAGGAAATAAAGAAAGAATAGTTATCTATGGTAGCTTTTGTGCTGATAGCCTAGATAGATACTTAAATGATGGAAGACTAAAATTACTAAAAGATGATACCGACTATTTATTTCTAAATAAAGATGGAAAAAAAATAACCGAAAGAAGTATTAGAAAAATATTAGATAAAATAATACAAAAAGCTAGTTTAGATATTCATATATCACCACATATGTTAAGACACACTTTTGCTACAGACTTATTAAATAATGGAGCAGACTTAGTGAGTGTTAAAGAATTACTAGGCCATGAATCACTAAATACAACAAGTATTTATACCCATGTATCACAGGAACAAGTAAAAAAAGTATATGAAATGACTCATCCAAGAGCCAAAGAAAAGTAGGGAGACCTACTTTTTATAATTTTCTTATTAATCTTTTCATAAATTTAGGTTTATTAAGTTCTTCCAAAGATTGAATAGTAATAAAGTTAGGATCTTCCTTAGGAGAAAATTTAACAGGAATGCCACCAGATTCTTTCCAATTATATAAATTCCAATCTGAATCATCAACTAATATAGAATTATGAGTATTAACCATAGTACTCTTATTACTATTTTTAGGGACAAAAATAATAGGAATATCTTTATCATACTTTCTAATATATTCTACTTTAGCATCCATCTCATCAATTGAATTTATTTTTGGTAAAAATAGGGGATTATATAATCCTTCTTTTCTTATTTCTTTTATATTCTTAAATGGATTATTAATCTGAGGAGTAGTATCAAGTAATTTAACCCAATCTAAATTACTATAAAATTCTTTAGCTAAAGGATTCTCAAAAGATGTATCTATTCCTAATTCTTCTAACATCTTATAAGTAGTACTTATAGTATCTACTATAACACCATCAAAATCTATATATAAATTCATAACATCATCTCCTATGTGTATAAAATACACTTTATATAATTTTTTAAAATGTATTTAAAGAGTACTTAAGTAATCTTAAAATACATTTTTATTATCTATCTCATCTTTAAATTTATATAATTTAGCAGGTTTATTACCCTTAAATCTTTTAGATTTATTAGTATCATATATAATATCCATACCTAATAGTTTTTTTCTAAAATTTCTTCTATCAAATTTCTTATTCAAAACAGTTTCATATGTATCTTGAAGTTCAGGTAGGGTAAAACCATCTGGAAATAAATTATTTAATATATTAGAATTAACTATTTTATCTTTTAATTTATTTAAAGAATCATCTATTATTTCTCTATGATCATACGCTAATTCTTCTGGTATATTATTTATAGAAAAATAATCAGCATCTATAGTCTTATTAGTAATTCTTTCTAATTTTAATCTCTCTATATCTATAACCCCTAAAAAAGATATACCAATCATTCTCATCAAATTAGATCTATCTAATCTATCAAATATACCTATCTGTTCTAAAGATATATTAGACAGTCCCGTCTTTTCTCTTAATTCTCTAACAGCTCCATCTAATAACAATTCATTATTATATAAAGCACCACCAGGTAAAGCCCAATATCCATTATAAGGATTATTACTTCTTCTAATTAATAATATCTTTACTTCGCCATTATCTACAGTAAATAGAGTAGATATAACATGAATACCAATATTTTTATATAATTTATTTTTTATCTCCATATCAATTCTCCTATTACAATTATATTATAAGTGTAAAATATACACTTGTCAAGCGAAATATAAAAAAATTATTAATAATGATTTAATTTTTATCTCATTTATGTTATACTTATTTAGAATAGGGAGGGATATCATGACTAAGTATGTATATTCTTTTAATGAAGGAAATAAAGATATGAGAGAATTATTAGGAGGAAAAGGTGCTAATTTAGCTGAAATGAAAACTATTGGACTACCTGTACCTGATGGTTTTACTATTACTACTGAGACATGTAATAAATATTATATAGATAATGAAAAAATTAATGAAAACATAATTAACGAAATATATAGCCATTTAAAAAAATTAGAAAAAAATACTCACAAACATTTTGGTAAAGTACATAATCCCTTATTAGTATCAGTAAGAAGTGGATCTCCAATTAGTATGCCAGGTATGATGGATACTATCTTAAATTTAGGGTTAAATGATGAAATAGTAGAAGAACTAGCTAAAACTAATAAAAGGTTTGCATATGATTCATATAGAAGACTTATCATGATGTTTGCTGATGTCGTAAAAGGATATTCAAAATCATCATTTGAAAGAGAACTAGATAAATACAAAGAAAGAAAAAATTATACTAGTGACTTAGATCTAAATGAAGATGATATGGAATATATAGCCAATGAATTTAAAAAAATATATTTAAATATAGTAGGGGAAGAATTCCCACAAGAAGCTAGAGTTCAATTAATAGAAGCAGTTAAAGCTGTATTCAGAAGTTGGAATAATGAAAGAGCTAGAATCTATAGAAAAATGAATGAAATACCAGATACTCTAGGAACTGCTGTTAATGTTCAAGAAATGGTATATGGTAATATGGGAGATAATTCAGGAACAGGAGTTGCTTTCACTAGAAATCCAGCTACTGGAGAAAACAAAGTTTATGGAGAATATCTAATTAATGCTCAAGGAGAAGATGTTGTAGCAGGAGTTAGAACTCCTGAACCAATAGATAAATTAAAATCTATGATGCCGGATGTCTATAAAGAATTCTTAGAAGTTTGTAAAAAATTAGAAACTCACTATAAAGATATGCAAGATATGGAATTTACTATTGAAAATGGTAAATTATATATGTTACAAACCAGAAATGCCAAAAGAACAGGGATGGCCTTTATAAAAGTAGCTGTTGATATGGTAAAAGAAGGATTATTAACAGAAGAAGAAGCTATCATGAAAGTAGACCCTAAAAGTGTAGATCAATTGTTACATAAAGCTTTCGATAAAAATGAATTAAATAAAGCTAAAGTAATTGCTAATGGTCTAGCTGCAAGCCCTGGAGCAGCAGCCGGTAGAATCTATTTCACAGCTGAAGATGTAGCTGAAGCCGTAAAAAGAAAAGAAGATACTATCCTAGTTAGATTAGAAACATCTCCAGAAGATATCCAAGGAATGAATGACGCTAATGGTATTTTAACAGTAAGAGGTGGAATGACCTCTCATGCTGCTGTAGTAGCAAGAGGTATGGGTAAATGTTGTGTTTCAGGTTGTGAAGAAATAACTGTTGATGAAGTACATAAAACTCTAATAACAAAAGATGGTACAGTCTATTCAGAAGGAGATTATATATCTCTAGATGGATCTACTGGAGCAGTATATGAAGGAAAAATAGGAACAGTAGAACCAGAAATAAGTGGAGATTTCTCTAAATTCATGAAATGGGTAGATAACACTAGAACACTAAAAGTTATGACTAACGCTGATACTCCAAGAGATACATTACAAGCTATAAAATTTGGAGCAGAAGGAATAGGATTATGTAGAACTGAGCATATGTTCTTTGAAAGTAGTAGAATCCTAGCTGTAAGACAAATGATAGTAGCAAAAACTACAGAACAAAGAAAGAAAGCCTTAAACAAAATACTTCCAATGCAAAGAAAAGATTTTGAAGAAATGTTTACAGTTTTAAATGGTAAACCATTTACCATAAGATATTTAGATCCACCATTACATGAATTCTTACCTAAAGAAGATGCAGATATAAGATCTTTAGCTAAAGTATTAGGTATTACTTATCCTAGTTTAGTAGAAAGAATAAATGAATTAAAAGAATTTAACCCAATGATGGGACATAGAGGATGTAGATTAGATATAACTTATCCAGAAATAGCCGAAATGCAAACAAGAGCTGTAATAGAAGCAAGTATTAATGTTAAAAATAAAGGCATTAAAGTTCACCCAGAAATAATGATACCTCTAGTAGGAGATATAAAAGAATTACAATTTGTAAAAGATATAGTAAATAAAACCGCCCAAGAAGTAATGGAACAAAAGGGTACCAAAGTAGATTACAAAGTAGGTACTATGATAGAAGTACCAAGAGCCACTATTTTATCTGATGAAATAGCCAAAGAAGCAGAATTCTTTAGTTATGGTACTAATGACTTAACCCAACTTACATATGGCTTCTCTAGAGATGATGCCTCTAAATATCTAAATGATTATTACACAAGAGGAATTTTTGAAAATGATCCATTCGCTCACCTAGATAAATACGGAGTAGGTAAATTAATAGAAATATCTATAGAAAAAGCTAAAAAAGTAAATAAAGATATAACTCTAGGTATATGTGGTGAACATGGAGGAGATCCAAGTTCAATAGAATTCTGCCATAATGCAGGACTTACTTATGTATCATGTTCTCCATATAGAGTACCTATAGCAAGACTTGCAGCAGCCCAAGCTGCAATCAAGTCTAAAGGGCAGTCAAATTAGTGGACAACATGCATCACTTCGGGACATATGTCCCAAAGTGAAATAATAATGTAAAATATTAGAAGG
>CACXFI010000030.1 GCA_902766875.1 uncultured Erysipelotrichaceae bacterium
AAAATGTTCTTTTTAATTATATATTAGTAATCAGCCTCATTAGTGTCAAAACCACTATAATCAAAATTGTCAGACTCTTCTATGGTTATACTTCCATTTTCCAACCCTTCAGGTAAATATTTTATAAAAGCATTTATAAAAGTTGCTCCTATTACAAAGAACATTATAGCAAGATAGATAGCGATTATAATTGTTTCTACAAACCCTCCTAAGAATATTAATCCTATACTAGTGCCACCTTTTTTACTGCATATATCCATTATCTCTTCTTTAGATTTACCACTATTATTAGTTATAATTTTTGTTACTTTAGCTTTTACAAAGTTCATATATAATGGCTTAAATAATAAAGCTGCTGCTATAGGTAGAGCTATAGCACCAATTGGAAAAATAGTTCCTACTATTAAAACTATGATAAAGAGTAATATTGAATATAAAAACATTTTTCTATATAGCATATAAGTTACATTTAGGAAAAAAGCTGGTAGTGAGAATTTTAAGTCTTTAATTTTATCATAGTTTTTACCTATAAAAGCTTTAATATAAGCTTCTTTATCATTTTCAGTTAGCCCGTTATTAGGTTGATTCTGAATAGTCTGATTATTATCTTGAGTTGGTTTTTCTTGATTATTATTAGAAGTATTATCTATAGGATTATTATTGGAAGAATTATTTATAGGGCTATTATTATTAAATAATGGATTATTATTGTTACTACTATTAATATTTATGCTTTTTAGATTATTATTTATAGGTAATGGATTACTATCTAGAGGTTGTGTTTGATTGTTTGGCATAATACTTTGAACATTTATCGGCTTTGGTTCAAAAGCTGGTTCTGAAATTTCACTATTATTTGCTGTTTGCGTATTATTTATAATAGGTGTGCCAATAAGACTACTACTAGGTATTGTATTATTACGCATAATTTCATTATTATTAGGAACGTTTGGGGTTATTATAGAATTATCAATAGGGTTAGGCTGAGGTGTTACTATTTCATTATTAGCAGATGTTGGTGTATTATTTATTGATGGTACTATGCTCTCACTGCTTACTGGTATTATGTTATTAGATAGATTATTTACTTCATTATTAGGATTAGATTCTGGAGTAATTATTTGATTATTTAAATTAGTAGGTTGTGGTACCACGTTACTACTGTTTACTGGTATTACGTTAGTATTAGGTATATTGTTTACCTGTTCTTGAGGAAGTGATTGAGTTGGAGTTGGTACGTTAGGTACATTATTTGGTGTTATTGGTTGAACGTTTATTAAATTGTTATTTACTCCATTACTATTCATTTCATTATTCATAATATCTACCTCTTCTATTCTATATATATTTTAGCAAAAAAAGTTATTAATTACAATATATATAAATAAAAATAACTATATTAATAGTTATTTCTGTTTTTTTATTCTCATATTTTTTTTCTTTTTAGCTTCCATATTACTTTTACCAATCATTTTGTCTAAATATGTACTATTATCATAGTTCATTGCTATTTCTTTTATAGTTTGTTTTTTATTTTCTAGTTTTGTTTCGTAATTATAATATTTTTTATATTTATCATAACTTTCTTTTTCTATTTTTAATGACTCTTTATATAAATGTTCTTTTTTATTAATTTTTTCTATTTCTTCAACTATTTTTTGATATTTTTTCTTTTTACCTAATTTTTTTAAATCACCTAAAGCTACAATAGGATAATTTTTATTTGTAATATTTTTAATTAGATGAGGTATTAAAAACATAGCTTCTAGACTGGACCATGCTACTACTAATACTTTTACTATAATATTAAATACATTGTTTAATGATATAATATCTTTAGAAAAGGCTAATGTTAGAGGTGCTGTTATTATAAAAATATCAAAAAGAAATAGTCCAAAAATATTAATTACTTTTTGTTTTTTTCTTGTTTTTTCATAGATAATGCCTTTTAATTTTCTTCTTTTTTCTTTTTCTTTTAATATATCTTCATGGAATAACTTATTTATTTCTTTAATCTTATTATAATCATTATATAATAATTCTTTTTGTGATTTTATATCAGTTATTTCTGAGTCATATTTATTAATAAGATTTTGATATTCTATGCTATTTTGTACACTTTTATTCATAATATCACCTAATGCCCCTTTTCAACTAATGGTTAATATTCTAGCATAATATTTTAAAAAATGCAAATAAAAAGAAAAGTATATATTTTTACTTTTCTTTCATATCTTCTAATTTAACACTTACTAATCTACTAACACCAGACTCTTGCATAGTTATTCCGTATAGAATATCAGCAAATTCCATAGTTTTCTTTTTATGAGTTATTAAAATAACTTGAGTCTTATCATGATATTTTTTTAGATAATTACCAAATGATTCGACATTGGCATCATCTAGGGCTGCTTCTACTTCATCTAAGAGACAGAATGGTACTGGTCTTACATTTAAAATTGCAAATAATAGTGATATAGCTGTAAATGTTTTTTCTCCACCTGATAGTAAAGATAAGCTTTTAAGATTTTTACCGGATGGTACTGCTTTAATATCAATACCAGTTTCAAGAATATTTTCTGGTTCTGTTAGTTCTAATGATGCTTCTCCACCTCTAAATAATTCTTTGAATACTTTTTTAAATTCTATTTCTATTTTATTAAAAGTATTAATGAATTTTTCTTTCATAATAGAATCCATTTCTTTTATTATTTCTAAAAGTGTATCTTCGGCATTTAATAAATCTTGTTTTTGACTTTCTAAAAAGTCATATCTTTCTTTTACTCTTTTATACTCTTCAATACTACCTATATTTACTTCACCAATTGTTTTTATTTTATTTTTTAAATTTGATACTATATTTCTAGCTTCATTTTCTTCAATATCTAATTTATATTTAGATTTGGCATTTTCAAAAGTCATATTATATTCTTCACTTAGTGTTAATAATAAATTATCTAGTTTAACATCATTTCTATTAGATTTTATTTCTAAGTCTTTTAGTTCTTTTTCTTTTTTGCTTATATATAAACTACTACTTTTATTATTTTCTTCTAATTCTTTAATGTTTATTTCTAATTTGTTTTTATCTTGTTTTAATGTTTCTATATTTTTAGTAATATTATCTTTATCTTTTTTATATTTATAGTATTCTTGTAATAGTCTTTCTTCTTCACTGTTAGTTTTATTTCCTAAGATGTTTTCTAAATCTTTTAATTCTTTAGATATTTTATCTTTTTCTAACTTAGTATTATTAATTAAATTATTTTTACTGTTTATAATTTCTATTATTTCGTTTTTAGATAATCTTTCTTTAGTTATTTTATCTTCTAATTCATTTAATTCTTTAGTTAATTTAGATAGTTCTTTTTCAATATTTATATTACCATCTTTTAATGAATTTATTTGATGTTTATATCTTTCTAATTCATATCTTTCTTTGATGACATTACTTCCTTTTATGGTATTACCTCCAGTAATGGAACCACCGACATTTACTACTTGGCCATCTAATGTTACTATTTTATATTTATTATTTATTTGTTTACTGATTAGATTAGCACTTGATATAGAATTAGTTACTATAACATTACCTAATTGATTTAAGATAATATTTTTGTATTTATCATCATATTTTACTAAAGTATCGGCAGTACCTATATAATTATCATTATTATTTAAAATATCTAGAGTATCTTTATCTATGTATCTTTCTTTTATTACTGATAATGGGAAGAAGGTGGCTCTACCTATGTTATTATCTTTTAAATAGTTAATTAATTCTTTAGCGATATCTGGAGTATCTACTACTAAATAGTTAGATGATGCCCCTAATGCAGTAGAAATAGCAGTAGTGTATTTATCTTCTACTTCTATTAAATTACCTATTATATTATGTACACCTGTAAATCTTGGATTATTCATTATAGATTTTATAGATCCAGGAGCACTATTATAATTAATTATAGAATTTTCTAAGTAACTAATTTTATAGTTTAAATCGGCTATATCTCTATTATTTTTATTTAAAGTATTATTATAATTAATATATTTATTTTTTAGATCTTTGTTTTTTATATTTGTAAGTTCTATATTATTATCTATATCTTTAATTTTATTATTATTTATTTCTAGTTCTTTTTTTAATAAATCTATATCATTTGATAGTTTTAATTCTTGTTCTTTTAATTCTAAAATATTATTATTAATTTTATTGGTTTTATCACTATATTTATTTCTTTCTTTTAATAGTCTTATATCGGCATCTATTTGTTCTATTTTTTGAGTTGTTTCTAATAACTCTGTTTGATTATTTGTTAGTTTATCTTCTATATCTTTTAATCTATTTTTTTCTTTTATTATATCTATATCATAGTTAGTATTATTATTATTTAAAACTATTATTTCATCATTTAAAGTATTAATTTTATTCTTCATATCTGTTGTTTCTAGAGATAATCTTTCAATATCACTAGTTATTAAAGATACTTCGATATTAGTTAATTTATTTTTAGTATCTAAATATATTGTGGCATCTTCACTTTGTTTTTTTAAAGGTCCTAAATTATTTTCTAACTCTAAGGATATATCTTTGATTCTATCTAAATTATTATTTGTTCTTTCTAATTTTCTTATAGCTTCTTCTTTTCTTTTTTTGTATTTTAAAACTCCTGCTGCTTCTTCAAATATTACTCTTCTATCTTGAGGTTTAGTTGATAAGATTTCATCTATTTTACCTTGAGATATTATATTAAAACTTTCTTTAGAAGCGCCACTATCTACTAATATATCTGTTATATCTTTTAGCCTACATCTTTCGTTATTAAGATAGTATTCATTTTCACCACTTCTATAAACTATTCTTTTTACTGATACTTCATTATAATCTATAGGTAGCATATGATCTGTATTATCAAATATTAAAGTTACTGAAGCACTATTTAATGCTTTTCTACTTTTGCTACCAGAAAATATTACATCGGTACTAGAGTCTCCTCTTAGGCTTTTAATTGATTGTTCTCCTAATACCCATCTTACAGCATCGACAATATTAGATTTACCACTTCCGTTTGGACCTACTATACCATTTAAGTTTTTTCCGAATTCTATTTCTAATTTATCAGCAAAGGATTTAAATCCATATACTTTGATACTTTTTAAATACATAATACTCACCTTACTATCTATCACTAATTAATATTATATATTATTTTTTTATCTTTATCAAGAAAAATAAATGACTATGTTTAGTCATTTATTTAGTTATTTTTCTAGTTTTTGATTTGACTGGGTTATATAAAAAATTATAGTAATGATCTGGTGATAAATTTGGGTTTGCTATAGCGATAGTTCTTAATTCTCTACTGCTTTTATAATCCGGTATATATAATGACATTCCTTTTGCTGACATTGTTTTATTCTGTGGTATTTCTTTTTTACATTCTTCATTTATTTTTTCTTTTAATAATGATATTTGATTAGCTAGTCCTAATTTATGTAGATCTGGTATTATATCATCTTCCATTAATATAGCGATAGTATTAGGAGTTAAATTATAATACTTAATAGTAGATATGATACTATCAATTAAATTTTCTTTTAAATTATAATTAAATATAGCATCATCATTTTTATTATATTCTTTTCTTAATTCAGATAAAATTGTTCTATCTTTATCAGTATATATTATTTCTTCCATTGGTTTTTTAGTTTTTCTCATTATCCTATTTATTAACTTATTATTTGTTATTCCTGATGGATCTGTTAATAAACATAAGTATTCCTCTAGGCAGTCAATACAGTTATTAAATTTATTAGTTAGGTCTGTCAATATACTTATTCCAACAAAGGATTCTGATATACCTGGTGATAGTGCAAATATACCATCTGGAACATATCTATATTTTGCATTCATATAGATATTATTATTTTTAAATTCTCTATTTAATTCTACTAGTTTATTATTCAATTCAAAAGTTGGTATTCTAAAATTACTCTTCATTTTTGTAAAATGGCTTTCTAAATTTTCTATTTTTTCTTTTATTTCACTAAATACTTCATATTCATCTCTTACTTTTTCTAAATTAGAAAGATGAGTATTTTCGTTTTCTTTTTTTAATATTTTTTCAATGTATTCCATAATTTTCACCTTTTTACTATCTACTTTTTACTTTTAAATGTGATACTATTTTTTCTTTTTTATTTAATATTTCTTTTATTTCTTTTAGTGATTTATCATAATGGTTGTAATTCTTATCATTAAATACCTTAGGTTCTGGTAATAATGATAAGCCATCTGATAATTTAAAATTATTAGGTAGATAATATACTTCAAAGAAATCAGAATGAGATGTATAGTGTAATAATCTAGTATTATTATCTATTAATTTATATGTTTCTTTTATTATTGACTCTCCTTCATGATTATGATTAGGAAAACCTAAGAGAATTTTATTTCTAATATTTTTTGTATCTTTATTTTCTCCTGTTAATTGTCTTTTGGCATATATATTAGTAGTTATATTTACTTCTGTATCACTAAATTCGATATGACTTTCAAATATACCTTTTTCAATATTAGATGATTTACATCTTCTAACTTTATTATTATAGTAATCATCATATTTAAATACTTTATTTTCATGGGTTAAAAATTTACCATTTATTTTTAAATAATCTAGTGTACTATTATCTACATCAATTATAGATTCTAAATAATCAACGCTAGTATCTACTTCTGATATATAGTATTTTGTTCTACTTTTTGTTTTACGCGCATCTCCAAGAAGTAATCCTTCATTATATGGATCAATTAATCCTTTCATAAATGCAGATTTATCAAAATAACTTTTCATGTTTTGGCTTCTTACATTATTATTTTTATTCTTTTGTCCTGTTACTTTTCCATCATATGTTAAATAATAAGTTTCTTCCATAAAGATACTAAATGTGTTATCGTTATATTCAATTAATTTTTGCTGTAATTTTTCATATTCATATAATTTACAATTTATATATGCTGTTATTGAATTAGTATCTTCTTCATATTTAAAAATTATATTTTTATTATATAAATATTCTTTTAAATTATTTATATATTCTTTTATACTTTCTGGCCAATTATTAATATCATTACCAGTTAGATTATTGCTATTTAAAAAACAACTCATAATTGGATAATAGTTTAATAATTGAGTATCTCCACTACTATCAACCCATTTTATATTATAACCATTATTATAAGCTATATCAGAGCCTTTTTTTAATATTTCATAATACAAGTCTTTTGGTCCACATAAAAAACATTCACCAGATACTTCTTGGGTGAAAACATCTAAATTATAATTATTATTTAAATTTTTAGCTAGTAAATAAATATAACCTATTTTTTTATCAGCTTGAAATATAGGTACGTAATCTTTATTAAGTATACTCATATTATCCCCCTTTACAGATATCTAAAAAATTGTTGTTTATTTTAACATATATTATAATTTATGTCAACTAAAAGATAACATTAAAAAAGACTGATATCAGTCTTTTACTTCTACATAATTACCCGAATCTAGGTAAATAATACCTTTTTTACCATTCATTTCTTCTTTTATTTCATTATATTTATTTAACCTTTTTATTTTAGTTAAAGTTATATAGATATAGTTCCCATCATTCATAGATAAATAGTATCTATTATTATCTACTTCAGTTGGAGAATAACTTATTTCTGATATTTGTAATAATATTTCTTTTTTGACTAAATTAAATTTTCTTATAAAAATATCATAATTTTCTTTATTATCATTTATTAAATAAGGTACTTCATCTATATTCTTAGTATTATTTACTTGTTTTCCATTAGATAGAATAACTTTATCTGTGTCTTTTATGATACAAATAGGAGTATATTCTTCAATATCTATGTAGATTTTACCCCACCATTGTTTAGTTATTTTTACATTTTCTATGTATTCATTTTTTAATAATCTTTTTTTAATCATTAGGCTACTTGTTAAGATAAAAGATGGGTAACTTTCAATATTTGATTCTTTTATTATGTCTTCATCTTTTAATATATTATTTCCTATTACGTATATATTTTTAATAGGAGATGTTAATGCTACATATACAAAATTACCAATTAAGATTAAGATTATTAAAAATATTAGGATATTTTTAATTTTTAATCTTCTTCTTTTTTTCTTTACCTTTCTTTTAGCCATATTATTCACCCAATTATTCTATTATTTCTTGTTCTAATATTAAATCTATATTATATTTTTCTTTTACTTTTTCTTCTATTATATTTATTAATTTTACTATATCTTTTCCGGTACCATTACCTTTATTGATTATAAAATTAGCATGTTTTTCTGATACTTCAATACCATTAATATTATAGCCTTTGAAACCACATTGTTCAATTAAAGCTCCGGCATGTAAATCTTTAGGGTTTCTAAAAACACTACCGGCTGATGGGTAATTTAATGGTTGAGCTTCTATTCTTCTTTCTCTTCTGGTACGTATTAATTCTAAAATATCGTCTTTATCGCCATTTTCTAGTTCTAATTCTGTTTCTAAGATTATAAAATCTTTATGTTCTTTAAAAAATGAATGTCTATAGCTATACTCTAATTCTTTGTTTTCCATAGTTACTACTTCTAGATTAGGAGTTAATACTTTTACTCTAGTTACAACGTCTTTCATAGAGGAATTATAGGCTCCGGCATTCATGGCGGTAGATGCTCCTACTTCACCTGGTATAGCGCTAGCAAATTCTAATCCTGTTAGACTTAGATTCGCTGTTTCTAAAGATAATTTAGCTAGATTATAACCCGCTTCTACTTTTATTGTAGTTTTATCTATTTCTAAATTATTTAGATTAGTTAATTTAATTATTATTCCATCATAATTATTATTTTTAAATATTACATTACTACCATTACCTAGTATTAGATATTTTATATTATTATCTTTTATAAATTTTAATAATAATATTAATTCATCTATATTTTTAGGAAACACTATATAATTAGCTTTAGCATCTAATCTATAGGTATTATACTTTTTTAAGGAAACATTTTCTAGATATTCTAGATTATGTTCTTTAATAAAACTTCTTATCATCCATAATCATATCCTTCAAAATTTCATATATGCGACTAGAAGAATCAGTAATACCCATAGTTTTTAAATTATTTTTAATGGTATTATATCTTTCTTCGTCAGTTAATATATTATCTATTGTTCTAATAAAATCATTTTTATTTAGATCTTCTTCTTTTAATATTAAAGCAGCGCCTTTTTTTACTAAATCCATGGCATTTTTATATTGGTGATTATTTGTTACATAAGGACTTGGTATAAATATTGTCGGTATATTTAATGTCATTATTTCACTCATAGTAGAAGCTCCTGCTCTTGATACCATTAAATCTGCTCTTTTCATGATTCTACTCATTTCTGGTATAAATGGAACTACTTTAACATTATCTGGGAAATGCATTTTGCTTATCTGTTTGTAATATGCTTCTCCTGTTACATATAATACTTCATAATCTTTACTTCTAAAAGCTCCCATATAATCAGTTATTTTATCATTTATGGTTTTGCTACCTAGTGATCCCATTACAACTAATACTAGTTTTTTATCTTCGGATAATCCAAATTCTTCTTTTTTAGCTTTTTTTATATTGTATGCTTTTTCACTACAAGGGTTACCTGTTAAAGAAACTTTTTCTTTTGGGAAGTCTTTTAGAGATGATTCAAAAGATACTCCTATTTTATCTGCATATCTACTTAAAAATTTATTTGATAATCCAACAACTGAATTTTGTTCATGAATAAAAGTATGTTTACCTAATTTATGAGCTGCCCAGATAACGGGAGCAGTTACATATCCACCACATCCTATTACTACATCTGGATTAAACTCTGCTATTATTTTTTTACATTTTTTACAAGATTTAAAAAAATTAGTTATAGTTTTAATATTGTCTAGTGTTATTTTTCTTTTAAATCCCGATATTTCTATTCCTTCATATGGTATGTTAAAACTAGGGACTAGATCTTTTTCCATTCTGTTAGTAGTCCCTATATATAAAAATTCACTTTTTGGTTCTTCTTTTTTTATTTTATTAATTATTGCTAAAGCAGGATATATGTGTCCTCCTGTTCCACCGGCACTAATAATTACACGCATTATATCACCTTCATAGCTATTATATCATTTTTTTAAATAAATGTAATCAATTATAAGTAAATTAAGTATTTTTGTGTATATAGTGTAAAAAAGATTAGAGATTTCTCTAATCTTTTAAACTTTCTTTTATTTCTTTTAGATATTTATCTATATCAGTAGCATTTCTTCCTCCACCTTGAGCAAAGTTTTTGCTACCGCCACCATTACCTTCACATTTACTAGCTAAATCTTTTACAATATTACCGCAATGGATATTATCATTAGTAGAATTAGATTTGCAAATAAAATTAACGCTATTATTATTTATGTTTGCTAGTAAGACTAAAGCATTATCAAATTTATTACATAAATTATCTACTATTAGTTTTAAGGTACTTACATCTGTATCTTTACAAGTTGTTATAATAGTTGTTAGACCATTTATTTCTTCTTTTTGAGATAAATATTTATCTAAATTGCTAACTGATTGTTGTTGTTTTAAATTTGTGTATTCTTTTTCTAGATTTTTTACTTTTTCTTTTAATTCTTCGGTTTTATTTTTTCTTTCTACTACATCTTTATAACTTGTAAAGTGTTCTTTCATTGGTGTGTAATTAAAGTCTAATTTAATATTATTATCTTCTGCTTCTAATAGTATTTTTTTAGCTTTAGATAGTAGCATTTTAGCTTCTTTTTGATAATTATCCATACCTTCATTTATTTTTAATTCGATATTAGTATCAGTAGAACCTTCTAATCTATAGGTATCTGCTCCTTTATTATCAATAGAACTTATAGCTATTCTTCCTATTTCTTTGGTATTATTAACATGAGTTCCTCCACATAATTCGATGGAATCACCTAATGTTACTAATCTTACTATGTCGCCATATTTATCCTCAAATAAGGCTATTGCTCCTCTTTTTTTAGCTTCATCCAAAGTTACATATTCTATTTTAGTATCTACGGCTTTATCTACTCTTTCGTTAGATAAATCTTCTGTTTTACATACCATTTCATCACTTAGTCTTCCATGATATACAAAATCAAATCTAAATCCATGTTCATTAATATAGGAACCAGCTTGATGAACATTATCTCCCAATAATTCTCTTAATGATTTTTGAAGGATATGAGCAGCACTATGATTTTTCATAATACTTTCTCTTCTTTCTTTAGCTACATTAGTTAAAACTTGATCATTTTTCTTAATTATTCCTGATAATAGTTTTATATATAATAAATGTTGTTTATTAGGGGCTTTAATTGCATCTAATACTTCGGCTTTGAAATTATCGCCTTTAATGAATCCTGTATCTGCTACTTGACCACCTGATTCAGCATAGAAAGGATTTTCTTTTAGGATAATATATCCTTCATCATTTATTTCTTTTACTTCTTTATTATCTTTGAATAATCCTATAACACTAGTAGTATTACCTAGTTTTTCATATCCAACAAAAGTACTTTCTTCTTTAAAATTCATTAAGGCTTCATTTTGAAGA
>CACXFI010000031.1 GCA_902766875.1 uncultured Erysipelotrichaceae bacterium
AGAAAGTTCAGTTACTGAATATAAAGAAAATGTAGTAAAAATAACAAGAGATTCTAATACTAAGGCAATAATAGGTGAAAAAATAGAAGATTCAAGTAGTTGTAATACTAATTTAGATTTAGATATAGGAACAGTATTAACTACAAATAATAGTATAACAATAAATGGTACTACTTGTAAGAAAGGGAGTACTTATCTAAATAATATAGAATATAAATTGGATAAAATATATACTACATATGTGGGATATGATTCAGGTAGCAATAATAAATATACTAAGAAATTCCCTAAAACAGATGCAGATACAAAATTAGATAGTAATACAGAATATAAGTATTATGTAAAATGTAGTGATGGAAATGATACTGTAATAAAGACAGGTACTGCCTATACAGCTAATTTTGGAACAATAACAATAAATGTAGATGATAGTAGTTGTACAACACAAAAAGAAGTAATATTATCAAATAATAATATTAGTACAGGTGATATATATTATAAATTAGGGAAGAATGGAAGATGGAATAATTATATTAATGGATTTACAATAGGGAAGAATACAACAATATATGCAGCTCATAAAGTAAATAATACATATGTAAATGTAGTGACAAAAGTAGTAACGAATATAGATAATGGCCATATACAGATAATGAGCCATAACGCTAGTGATATTACAACGAATAGTGCTAAGGTAAACTATACGGTAGATAAAAGTAGTATATGTTCTAGAAATTATATTTTTAAGTTAGAATATGGAACAACAAAAAATTATGAAAAAGATCCAATTTATACGACAGGCTCAAGTTTTAGTTTAACTGGATTAACATCTGGAACTAAATATTATTATAAAATAACAGTTACTAATAGTAAAACTAATGTTAGTGATTTTGAAGAGGGTGAATTTAGTACACTTTTATCTCTTGCAAAATATAGGGTTAATCATTATACTCATAATTTAAATAGTAGTACTTATACTTTAGTTTCTTCTACGGAAGAACAAGGGGAAATTGGTTCTATATTGACTTTATCATCTTTAGCTAAGAAAATAAATGGATTTACTTATGTAGAAGGATTTGCTAATTCAGGTAATACAACTAAACCTACTAGTGGAGCTGTTACTACTACAACTGTTTTAGCAGATGACAGTAGAGTAATAAACTTATATTATAGAAGAAATTATTTATATGTAAAATATGATGTTAATGGTGGAAGTATGGCTACTTCACATGGAGTTAACTATTCTATTTCAAATTCGTTAATAACTTTTAACTCAAATTCTGAATTTTTAAGAGGAGTATATGGAGGAAAAGTTGGAGAAATTAATACTAGTACTTATGAATCATCTAATGGTCTTCATAACTATAATAATCCTTCTTATATTAATTTGATAAAAAATGATTATGTTGGTGATTTTGGATATGAGTGGAAAGATGCTTCTGGTACATCATATGGACAAGATGATGCAAATATTAACGTAAATGGATTTGCAGGAGTTGATTTATCATCTGGAGATAAGACAGTTACATTATATGTAAATTGGGTGCAAATTCAAAATATAGATGGATATAGATGTAGTGGATCTGGTCTTCATGATTATCATATTGATTATTGTATTAATGATTCTAGTTCTAAAAATAATGGTAAATGTTGGTATGATAAAGATGGTTACTTTAATAATTCTACTCGTGTATTAGCTAATACGACTGGTTTGGTAAATAGAACAGAACTTAATTCTAACTATGTATGCTTTACTGATACAACTCCTCCTAATAATAATGAAGGTTATCGATGTCAAAAAAATACAAATCCAAAAACATTGAGAAAAATAATAAAATGTAGTGCAGCTAGGTGTTATTATAATGATGGTGTCGTTTTAAGAGATAATTTAACTGGATCTAATAAGAGTGGTGGAACTTGTAAATATTATGCTAGGTGTTCTTCAGCAGGTTGTGCTGAATATAATTATAATTGTAATACTAATGGGTATATTTATTCAGGTAATTATGATTCTGGCGGCAAGTGTGAACCTATTGTGAAAGGTAGGTGTGGTCATGGAACTAATTGTAAAAGCTGTCAATACTGCGCTCAGACGACCTGTAAAATTTATAACAGAGGTTCTTCTTGCGGATGCGAACAATATACTAATGTTGTTTATAGTTGTAGTTAAAATAAATTTTTTAGAGATTAGTTTAAAACTAATCTCTTTTTGTTATTATAGTTTTTTTTCTTAACCAAAAGAATATATTTAGCATAAATTATTATAGTTAGAAAGTAGGGTAATGATTTATGTTAGATACTTTAAATAATATTAATATTGATGATAATGTTAGAGTAGTTAATATTGATAATAGGTGTGGTATAAAGAGAAGGCTTATGGATATAGGTTTAGTACCTGGTACTTATGTTAGATTAATATATAAAAGTATTTTTGATGATCCTAAAGCTTATTTAATTAGGAATACTATTATAGCGATTAGGGATATGGATAGTAAATATATAGAGGTTGAATATAATGATTAGAATAGCTTTAGCAGGTAATCCTAATGTAGGTAAAAGTACGATTTTTAATAGTTTAACGGGATTAAAACAACATACTGGTAATTGGCCTGGTAAAACAGTGGGGAATGCTATTGGAGAATATAGATATAATCATAGAGATTATGTTATATATGATTTGCCTGGTACATATTCATTAAATTATAATTCTAAAGAAGAGATGATAGCAAGAGATTTTCTTATATCTAATATATGTGATGTTACTGTTATAGTAGTAGATGCTACTTCATTAGAAAGAAATTTAAATTTAGTATTTCAAATAATGGAAATGACTAGTAATGTTATAATATGTTTAAATTTAATGGATGAGGCTTTAAGAAAAGGTATTAAAATAGATAAAGATAAATTATCTAAGTTATTAGATGTACCTGTTGTATGTACTTCTGCTTCTCATAATGATGGCATAGAAGAACTTATGGAAACTATAGAATTTTATAGTATAAATAAAAATAATAAATATTTAGATATTAAATATTCTAATGTTATAGAAGATAATATTAAAGATATTTATGATTATATAGATAATCTAGATATAGAAGTTAATAGTAAATGGTTAAGTATTAGATTGTTATCTGGTGATATAGATATAGAAAAATTAGAATATGATATTGATAAAGATAAATTAAAATATATAGTAGATAATAGTAGAAATAAGATTAGTAATATAGATATTCATGGGGAGATAATTAGGACTATTATTAAGAAATGTGAGGATGTTAGTAAGAAGGTTATTAAATATAAGAATATAGATTATCATAATAATAAGATGGATAAAATACTTACTAATAAGATTACAGGTATTCCTATTATGTTATTTACTTTATTTATTATATTATGGTTAACTATTATTGGTAGTAATTATCCATCTGATTATTTATATAATTTATTTTCTGGATTTGAAGATAATTTATTTGATTTATTAGTATTTTTACCAGGTAGTATTAGAAATTGTTTAGTATATGGGGTATATAGAACTGTATATTGGGTAATATCAGTAATGTTACCACCTATGGCTATATTCTTTCCTTTATTTACTATATTAGAAGATTTAGGATATTTACCAAGAATAGCTTTTAATTTAGATAAATGTTTTCATAAATGTAAGACTTGTGGTAAACAGAGTTTAACTATGTGTATGGGATTTGGGTGTAATGCAGTAGGTGTTACTGGTTGTAGAATTATATCTTCATATAAAGAGAGATTAATAGCAATAATAACTAATGTTTTTATGCCTTGTAATGGTAGATTTCCTATGTTAATAGCTCTTATATCTATGTTTTTAGTTAATAATAATGGTGGTGTTATATCTTCACTTTTAATAGCTTTATATTTAGTTTTGATTATTCTTTTAGGTATTGTAATGACTTTTATTGTATCTAGAATTGTGGCTAAGTGTTTACATTTAAAGGAATCATCTTTTGTGTTGGAATTACCTTCATATAGAAAACCTAAGATTATTAGTGTTATAGTAAGAAGTATATTAGATAGAACTATATTTGTTTTAGGTAGAGCAATTACTATATCAATACCAGCTGGAATAATTATTTATGTACTTGCTAATAGTTATGTTGGTAATAGTAATTTTATTACTATAATATCTAATATATTAAATCCTGTAGGTTTATTAATTGGATTAGATGGTGTAATTTTACTTTCATTTTTATTAGGATTTCCTGCTAATGAGATAGTTATTCCTATTATGTTAATGGCTTATACTTCAAATGGAGTTATAGCTAATTATGAAAGTATAGATACTTTAAAAAATATATTTATAGATAATGGATGGACTGTATTAACTTGTATATGTACTATTATGTTTACTATTATTCATTTTCCTTGTTCTACTACTGTTTTGACTATATATAAAGAAACTAAAAGTAAGAAATGGACAATACTTTCAATATTGATACCTACTTTATGTGGATTTATTTTATGTTTAGTAGTTTCTATTATTTATAGAATTATATTATAGATTATGTAGGATAATAATCCTGATAAGATAGTTTGATATAATCTTCCCTGTAAGAAATATTTATATTTTATGGGAGTGTTAATAATCAAACTTATTACTTGCATATGAATAGATAATCCACCAAAAGATATTAACATACTACTTATTATTGTTTTATAAATGGGACTTAGATTTAATATAGATAAATCTTTAAGTCCCATTGTTATTTCTAATATTCCTTTTATTAACATAGAATTATAAATATTTAAATTAAATCTATTAATTATTAAACTAGATATTATTAAAAATATAGTTAATGTTCCAAATATTAAAGATAGAGTATCTATAGCGTGTTTGATACTATTAGTTAAAGATATACCTATATTTGGTATATTTTTATTTGCTATTGATTTATCTTTATATTTTATTTTAGGCCTTAGAATTATTCCTATGATAAAATTACTTAGATAATGAGATAATAATATTATTATTCCTAGAGTATAATTATTTAGAAATATTACTCCAATAGTCGTTAATATAAATAAAGGGTTAGAAAAATGAGTAAATATTAAGATATGATTAGCTTCTTTGGTAGTTATTAAATTTTTATCATACATAGTTCTAGTATTTCTAGCATTAGAAGGAAATCCGGATAACATTGATAATAAAAAAATAGTTAAACCACTATTAGATATATTAAATAGTTTACATAAAAAATATTTAATTTTGATAGGAATATAGTTAATTATATTATAATCTATTAAAATATCTGATATAATAAAAAAAGGAAATAAAGAAGGTATTAGAGAATGGATCCAGATATCTATAGATATATTTATAGTTTTATATATTAATTTATTATTAATAATTATTTCTATAAATAATATTATAGTTATGATTATTATAATTATATTTTTATATTTATTTTTCA
>CACXFI010000032.1 GCA_902766875.1 uncultured Erysipelotrichaceae bacterium
TAGTAATAAAACATATACAGCTATCTATAAAGAAGTATATGCAATTAGATATTATAATGTTGATGGTAATATATTAGAAACTATATATACAGAATTAAATTCTAATAGAACTTTTGTTAATACTGCTACAACAATAGTTGATAACGAAGAAGTAACTATGGAAACTCCAATTGATACTCAAGTATTTACTGGAATATATGATTACTTAGATAAAAATGAATATCTAAATAGTTTTAATTGGATAAAGTCGAATGGAACTATTGTCAAGTGGGAAGACTTCAAAAATAATAGAATTACTAGTAATATGGATTTATATCCTGTAATAAATAGAGTTACTGCAAAAGATTCTAATAATACAGAAATAGATTTAACTAGTAATAATCCAGATATAATAATAGCAACTAGAAATGATGAGATATTAGCAAGTTTTGATACTACTTATGATAAACCATCAATAACTTTCCATGTAGAAAAATTAACTTATAAAGAAAATAATGCAATAGATTATAATCCACTTTCAAATATAACAGTAAATTTATATAAAGATACTATAACAACTACTAAATTAGATACTAAAGAAACTGATGCAAATGGTAATGCCTTATTTGAATTCTATATAAATTTACAAATAACTAAAAATAAATTATCAACAAATACCAATACTGATATCTTTATCTTTAATATAACTAATAATGCTACCAATAATACTCAAAAAGTATTAATAAAACCAAATGAAACCATAACAATAAAATTACCATATGGAAATTATACAATAAGTGAAGATAATAATTGGGCATGGAGATATCAACCAGTAAGCACTAATATATCTCTTAATAATATGTCTACAAATCATTCATTAACATTCACTAATGTAGCCTCAAATAATAAATGGTTTGATTCAATGAATTATAGAAAAAATAGTTTTAACTAGGAAAGGAGGGTAATTTATATGAAAAAGAAAAGAAACCTCATAATTATATTAAGTATATTACTTTTAATAACAGTATCCACAACTATAGCTTTCTTATCTAAAAAGAATAATATAAATAATGATTTTATAGTTGGTACTGTCTCAACTCAAGTAGATGAAACATTTGAAAATAATATAAAAGAAGATGTTTCTATAAAAAATACTGGTAATGTTGATGCTTACATAAGGGCTTTCATCTTAATATCATATAAAGATGAAGATGGAGTAATATTAACAGATACTCCTATAGCTAATACTGATTATTCTATGACTATATCTAATTCTACTAATTGGGTATACTCAAATACTGATGGTTTCTATTATTATAAATTACCCGTAGAACCAAATAGTAATACCGATATCTTAATAGATGAATGTAGAGAACTACAATCTCATAACGATAAAATATTAAATGTTGATATAATAACAGAATCTATTCAAGCTAATCCTACTACTGCTGTAGAAGAAGCATGGGGTGTTAGCATAACAAATAATGAACTAAGTTTAAGTTAGGTGATAATAATGAAATATAAAACTGCTATTATAATCCTATTGTTAATTGCAATCATATACAGTTATAACATAGCATCTTCTTTTAATAGTAATAATACTCTAATTTATGATGGGAAGAAAAATACATTTACTTATTATAATCTAGAACAAGGAGATCTCTTTGATGAATTTAAAGATTTAATACCAGGTGATGTTAGAACCCAAACAATTAATATTAAAGGTACTAATATTGATAAAGATACCACCTTATACCTAGAATTAAATACTGAAATAAATGAAGAATTATTAAACTATATTAATGTAACAGTTTATAAAGATGATGAACCACTAGAAAAATATAATGATAAAATAAAAATAGCTAACTTCAAAAATGATGATAGTTTTACCCTAAAAATAAAAGTAGAAGTACCAGTTGAAGTAGATAATGCTATTGAAGATTTAGAAGTATTATTAAAATGGACTTTCCTAATAGAACAAAAAGAAAAAACAACTGATAATTCTAGTGATAATTCAAATAATGGAAATAGTAACATAACTAAAGTGCCATTTACTTATGATAATAGTCATATTATAACTAATATAATAACAGTAATAATATCTCTAATAGGTATAATTATGTTACTCTTAAAAAAGAAAAAATTAAAAGAAAA
>CACXFI010000033.1 GCA_902766875.1 uncultured Erysipelotrichaceae bacterium
AGATGCAGAATATACTATAAATATAATAAGAAGTAAAAAAGAATTAAATAATGATCCTAGTAAAGAACTAGAGGATATAGCTAAAGATATTGTAGATAGTAATAATATAGATTATTCTCCTGATACTGGGTTGTTATTTAATGTTTTAGCTACTATATTAGGTATAAGTATTATTGGTGTTATGTATTATATATATTATAAAGGAAAGGTAAAGAGTTAAGTTATATACTTAGCTCTTTTAATTTTAATTATGTTTGTAAAAAATTAACTATTGTGATATAATACTTGGGATGAGGTGATACTATGTTTGTTGATGAGGTAGTATTAGAAGTTATAGCAGGCCGTGGTGGAGATGGCTGTATGGCTTTTAGACGTGAGAAGTTTGTGCCAATGGGTGGTCCTTTTGGAGGTAATGGTGGTAAAGGTGGAGATATCATCTTTAAGGCTGATGAAGGACTTAGGACATTGGTTGATTTAAGATATCAGAAAAAGATAAAGGGTAATGTTGGTAATAATGGAGAAGGGAAAAATAAGAATGGTAGAAATGCTAATGATACTATTATTAAAGTACCTATAGGTACTACTGTAAGAGATAATGATACTAATTTGGTAATAGCGGATTTAACTAAACATGATGAAGAAGTTATTGTTGCTTATGGTGGTAGAGGTGGTAAGGGTAATGTGTCTTTAGCGACACGTTCTAATCCATGCCCATCATACTGTGAAAGAGGGGAACCTGGAGAAGAAAGGAATATTAAGGTAGAACTTAGAATGCTTGCTGATGTTGGATTAGTTGGTCTTCCTAGTGTGGGGAAATCTACTATTTTATCTATGATATCTAATGCTAATCCTAAAGTTGCTTCATATCATTTTACGACACTATCTCCTAATTTAGGAGTTGTATCTACTAAAGATTATAATTATGTTGTTGCAGATTTACCTGGATTAATAGAAGGAGCATCTGAAGGATTAGGTCTTGGACATAAATTTTTAAAACATATTGAAAGGACTAAAATAATAGCCCATATTATAGATATGTCAGGTAGTGAGGGAAGAAATCCTTATGATGATTATTTAGTTATTAGGAAGGAATTAGAAAAATTTAGTCCTAAATTAATAGATAAACCAGAAATTATTATAGCTAATAAGATGGATATAGAATCATCTTTTGATAATTTAAAGGAATTTAAGAAGAAGGTAAATGAGCCTATATATGAAGTGTCTGCTATTAATAATTTGGGATTAGATAAAGTAATTGATGAATTAAAAAATATGGTTAAAGAAATACCTGATGATATATTATTTGATAAAGATGTTCAAGAAAAACATGTGTTATATAAGTTTAAAGAAGAAAAACCATATAAAATTACTAAAGATAATAATGTTTATATTATAAGTGGTAATGAAGTGGAAAGAATATTTAAAATGATTAATTTTAATACTGAAGAAGCTATAGACAGGTTTAGTAAAAAATTAAGAAGAATGGGTATTGATGATGAATTAGAAAGTATGGGAATTCAAGAAGGAGATATTGTTAAAATATTAGATTATGAATTTGAATATACTAAATAGAAGGAGGAATTGGTATGAAGAATAATAGATTTTTTGAAGGATATATTTACTATGTTGAACTAAATGATAATGGTGAAATAAAAAATTGTGAATTATATAAAAAAAATGCAGTTTTATTAAAAACTAAAAAGGGTTATTATGTTGATATAGAAGAATGTGATCCTGTTGATATTCCATATTTATATATAGAGGATCAAGGTTTTAGAGATAGATTATTGATGGGAACTAAACCTTGTGGTGAATTAAGATGGGAGAAGTTTGTTCCTGCTGAAACTATAAGACCTTATAAATTTAAATCTGATAAAAGTAATATATCATTATTTAAGTTAAGAAAAGAATTAAGAAGAAAAAATATATAAAAGTGATAAATTCTATTTACCACTTTTTTTATTTTTGATATAATGATATATAGTAGAGGAGTTGGTTAGTTTGGATATTTTATTAAATGTAGTAACTATTTTATTTATATTATTGTTACTTATAAAATTTAATGAAAATAATAAGAGACATATTGTTGAGAATAAATTGTTTAACAATCTTATTATATTAACTCTAATGGGTAATATTATAACTTTAGTATATAATTGTAATATTAGTGTTAGGGTTATATGTTTGAAATTCTTTTGTGTGTTTCATGTTACTTGGGCTCTTATATATTTTGTATATTTATTATCTATTTGTAAAAGGAATAAATATTTAACTAATGGTAGTAAATATGATAGTTATATTAATAAAATAGTTAATATAGGTAGTCTATTAGTGATAATTTTTAGTGTTTTTATATTTTTAGGAGAACTTAATTATTATGATGGAATTGGATATAAGGGAAATTCTCTTAATTATTCATATTTTGTATCTTTAACTATTATATTAATTAGTATATTGTTTTTAATCTTTAATAATAAATATTTGTCTAAAAAGAATTATATGGTTTTGTTAGTTATATTATTATTATCAGCATTCTCTATTATTATGCCATACTATATTGGTATGTATAATAATATATATGTGTTTATAGAAGTTTTTGTTTTATATTTATTATATTTGTCTATAGCAAATCCAGATTTAGTTATTATTAATGATTTAACTCTAGCTAAAGAACAAGCTGAGAGAAGTAATAAGAATAAGACAGAATTTTTAACTAGTATGTCTCATCAAATAAGAACTCCTGTTAATACTATTGATGGTCTTTGTCAATTAATAGAAGAAGATAAAGATATGGAAAATATTAAAGAGAATGTAAAGGATATTAGAGTTGCTTCTAAAAATTTAGTTGATTTAGTTAATGGAATATTAGATATATCTTTATTAGAATCTGGTAATATTAAAATAATTAATCAAAATTATGAAACTTATGAAGTTTTTGATTCTGTTTTAGAACTTGCTAAGAGTATGGTTATAAATAAGAATGTAAAAGTAAAGGGTGATATTTCTGATAATATACCTAGTGTATTATTAGGGGATTCTGAAAGAATTAAGCAAGTATTGTTAAATTTACTTAGTAATGCTATTAAATTTACTAAAGAGGGTACTGTTGAACTTAAAGTAACGTCTACTGTATCTGGTAATTTATGCAGATTAAAAATGTCTGTTAAAGATACTGGTAGTGGTATTAGTAAAGAAAATTTACATAAAATATTTAGTAAATTTGAAAAATTGGATAATAATACAGTTAGTGAGGGTAATGGTTTAGGGCTTGTAATTACTCAGAATATAGTAGAATTAATGGAAGGTAAATTGGATGTAGAAAGTGAATATGGATTAGGATCAGTATTTACTGTTACTATTGATCAAAAAATAATATCTCCTATAACTAGAGAAGAACAACTAATGAGCAAGAGTAATAAACAAGTTAAATCTTTTGATGCTACTGGTAAGAAGATATTATTGGTAGATGATAATAGACTTAATTTGAAGGTTGCTTCTAAGATGCTAGCTTCATATAATATAGAAGTAACAGAGTGTAGTAGTGGTAGGGAATTCTTAGATATTATAGATAAGAATAAGAACTTTGACTTGATACTTCTTGATGATATGATGCCAAATATGAGTGGTGTTGAAGCTTTAGATATTTTTAAGAAGCAAGAGAGAGTGGAAGGTTTTTCAATACCTGTTGTAGTACTTACTGCTAATGCTGTTACTGGTATGAAAGAGGATTATTTAGCTAGAGGATTTGATGATTATTTAGCTAAACCTATTGAAAAACCTGAGCTTAATAGAATACTTAAAAAATTCTTGAAATAATATATTGCATATTTATCTTGTTTGTGATAGAATAAGTTTCACGAAAGGATGAAATTATGGACAGTAGTGACGAGTGGCCTGATTTTAGAGAAAATTTAAAAAAGAAGGGAATAGAACCTTGTGATGAAATAATCGAACTTCTAGAAGATTTAAGCGGTAGGCCTAGACCAATTCAAGTAAAATATGAAATTGAAGAAAATACTAAGTTTGATATTTTCCTTGATAGTATTGAAGATAGAATAAATTCTATTAAAGATTCTAATAATAGATTTTTAAAAAAAGTATTATCTAAAAAGAACAATAGATTAAGAATAATAAGATAGATGATTGATATCATCTATTTTTTATGTAAATTAGCAAAAAGATGTTGACATTGCTAAAATATAGTAATATAATGTTTTTAGCATTCATAAAATGATATTGCTAAGGAAGTGAGTCTATGTTAACAAAAAGACAAAACGATATCTTAAAAACAATAGTAGAAGAATATATTAAAACAGCTAAGCCTGTTAGTTCTAGTAGTATATGTAAAGTTTTAAATTGTTCATCTGCTACTATTAGAAATGAAATGGTTACTTTAGAAGAAGATGGTTATTTAGAAAAGAATCATTTTGCTTCAGGAAGAGTACCTAGTGAAGTTGGGTATAAGTATTATGTTGAAAATCTTATGGCCCCAAAAGATATGACTGGGGAGGATATGTTAAAATTACAAACAATATTTCATAATAATTCTTTGGATATATCTGATACTATTAAGAAAAGTATTGAAATAATATCTGAGATAACTAATTATACGACTATAGTTTTAGGTAATAATTCTAAAGATAATAGGCTTAAAAAAGTAGAAATAGTCCCTTTGGATGAAAATAGAGTACTTACTATAGTTATTACTGATAAAGGATATGTAGAACATAAGAATTTAGTATTACCAGATAATATA
>CACXFI010000034.1 GCA_902766875.1 uncultured Erysipelotrichaceae bacterium
CATTACAATTCCTCCTAACTATATTTTAACAAATAAAAAAGTAAACAGTTCTTTTTTTATCTGTCTACTTTTATTATATCACTTCATATTAGTTCTTTACTTTTTTTCTATAATATACAAAATATAATTCTACTACTATACCTATTGATAATAAAGATAATAGGATAGCTGTAAATATGCCAGTATTAGGAGGATATTTTATATTATTATCTACATTATTATTTATAGTAATATCTTCTACAATTTTATCTATTTCTTTACTGGCTTCTGTGCCATCTTGTCCATCTACTTTTCTATTCATATGTATAATATATTCTGAATCATTATTCATAATAATTCTAAGAGTATTTTCATCTTCAGTTAAATCAAATAATGTAGTATATTGTATACTTTTACCATCTTTATATTCATCATGATGAGTATAATTATCATACTCTATTTCAAAAATTACATCTTCCCCACTATTACTTTTAATTATATAATCTAAATATTCATCCTGTCTTTCCATCATTTTGTTCTGTAATTCCATCATAAAATTTTGATAGTCAAATAGTTCTCCATTATAATACACTTCCCTAGCTTGAGTAAGTAAATCATTTATTTTAGAACTACATAACATAGTATCATTAGTATAATTTTTGCAATAAGATAACTTTGTAATAGTATCATCTATATCAATACTATATTCATATTCTCCTGACTTGAATCTAGTTTGATTACTATTAAAAAGATATGGAATTTCTATATAAGAAATATTTGTTCTAGATCCTGCACCAGTTGCATTAACGCCTTCATCAATGAATAAATAAGTTAATTGTGAATTATTTGAAACATCTATATTTTCTATATAGTTATCAGAAATGTTTATTAAAGATAATGATTGATTATTACTTACATCAATATCTGTTATTTGATTACTTTGTAAATATAGAGTTTGTAATGTTAAATTTTGGCTTAAATCAATTGTTTTGATACTATTACTTGGTAGTCTTATTGTTCTAGCACCAGTTAATTTTTCTAGTCCTTTAGTACTTGATATTCCCATGTTTTCACAATCAAGATTAGTAATTCTTGCTAGTTGTTCATCCGTTACATTAGTATCTTCTGATACTCCTAATGTATTTGTTATACATTTATAAAAATTATCATCATCGAAGGCAGGATTTGCAGGTGTTTTATATTTATTTGATTCTACTATGGTAGTACTTGTTAGATTATATAATACTATTGTTAATAATAGTAATGGTATTATATATAATATTTTTTTCATATATTCACTCCTATTCTATATTAATAATAGCATAATAATTTTAATAAGTAAATATTAGATAATAGACACATTTAAAATTTAGTATGTTTACCAACAAAAAAGAATTAATTTTAACAATTAATTCCTTTTATTTGTAATTCGTTTGGTTCATCGTCATCATCTTTTTTCTTTTGTTTTGGTTCTTTAGTTATACTTCTTTTTTCTAAGAAATACCACATTTGATTTGATATATAGATAGATGAATAAACACCTGCTATAAAGCCTACTAATAGAGCTATATTAAAGTTTACAATTTCTCTTGCTCCAAATAACATTAAGCATATTACTGGGAAGATTGTAGTAATAGTAGTTAGAATACTTCTAAATATGGTTCTTCTTACACTTATATTAACTAATTCTATTAGTTTTTCTTTATCTTTTATTTTGTTTTTATATTTTGTTTTATAGTTTTCTCTTATCATATCAAAAGTTACTATAGTATCATTTATTGAATAACCTATGATAGTTAGTATAGCTGCTATAAAGATAGTAGTTATTTCTATTTTGAAAATACTAAAGAATAGTATTACTATTATTACATCATGTAATAGAGCTACTAGTGCTGATATGGCATAATTAAATTTGAATCTTATACTTACATATATAGCGATACCTAATGATGCTATTATAAGTGAATATATAGCATTTTTTATTAGCTCTTGTTTAACTATTTTACTTACTGTATAAATATCTGTATCTACTTGATATTCGTTTTCTAAACTATTAGTTAGAGTTTTTATTTCGTCTTTATCTAATACTTCATCTATAGTTATAG
>CACXFI010000035.1 GCA_902766875.1 uncultured Erysipelotrichaceae bacterium
GAAAATGAGATGATATTATGCGTAATTTTATTGTAAGTGATATTCATGGTAATGGTAATTTGTATTACTCTGTTATGAATTATATAGAGAATATTAGTGAGACTGATAATGTAACATTATATATTAATGGTGATTTAATTGATAGAGGGAAAGATTCAGCAGAAATATTACTTGATTTGATTAAGAGAATTAATGATAAAGATAAATCTTTTAATATTGTTTATTTGGGTGGTAATCATGAACTAATGATGTATCAAACATTTAAGAAAAGAATTAGAGGTCTTCCTGTATTCTTTAATGATTGGTATAGAAATGGTGGCGAAGTTACTGATAAAGGTCTTGAAAATATATTAAAGGATAAAGATAAGATATTAGAAGTTGTAGATTTTATTGCTAACTTAGATTTATATCATGTATTTGATGAGAAGATAGATGATAAAAATATTATTTTAGTACATGCTGCTTCTTGTATCAATTTGGGAAAAATTGGTAATTTAAAGATTAAGGATGATAATAGAAATGTTGATTATATGGTATGGACTAAAGAAGATGATTCTTACTTCCCTTTTAGATGTAGAATTGGACATAAAGATTATTTTTCAATTATAGGTCATACTGTAAACAATAATAAATATGGATATATATATAGTAAAAAAGATAATTATTTGAATATAGATGGAGGAAGTGCTGGTTATGTATTGGGACATGAAGAATTTAATCACTTCCCTCTTGTTGAAGTAAAAGATGGTTATTTAAGAATATTAACTTTTAATAGTAATAATGAAATTATATATGGTACTTATTTTAAGGATTATAATAGAATTTTATTTAGTGAGGAAGAACTTAATAATGAGAGGAAAAATTTAAAAGTTAGAAAACTTAATAAAAATACGAGGTGATTAAGTGAAATATTTTGAACCTGGAGATATTTTATTATCAGATTTTGATGGTGTATATTTAGATTCTCAAAGACATTTTAATGAATTTATGAAAGAAGAAAAATCTTTAGAGTTATGGACTAAGTATTTAAATAGTATTAATTGGAGAGAATTTTTAAAAGAATGTAAAGAGATACCAAAAGCTACTGAAACTTTTTTAGAATTGGAAAAGTTAGGAATTTTAAGAGGTTTTATTACAAGAATTCACTCTTTTGATGAGGGTATAGAAAAATGTAATTTTATTAGAGAAAAAGGTTTTATTATACCTATATATTATGTACTTTCTAATCAGTCTAAAAGTGAGGTGTATAAGCCTAATAAAAAGATTATTTTATTAGATGATAAGGAGGAGAATGCTCTTGATTGGGAAAGAAATGGTGGAAAGTCAATTGTCTTTAATCCTTATAGTATAAAGGATAGTAAGAAGCTAATAAAAAAATTAGATATTTTATTAACAAAATAGCTTTCTTTTTTTATAATTATTAGTTATAATGTTATAGTATGGTAGGAAGATGAGTTGATAAAATGAAAATATTATTTTTTACACAACTTATAACTATGATAAAAAGATAAAATAGGTACATTAGAGGTGCCTGTTTTTTTAGTGAGGGGATGGATAGTATGGATAGAAGGCAAATGACTTTTAAAGAAGTATTTAATGAAGACCAAGAAGAAGAAATGATAGAAGAACTACTAGAAATTATTAAGAAAGAAAAAAATATTTCCAGTCTTTCAGAGACTTTAGGAATAAGTGAATTTGAAATATTGGGAATGGTTCATGATTTAATACAAAATGGTAAAAATATTATTGTAAAACAATATGATGATGGATTTCATTTGTTAAATAAAGGTGATATTGTTGATAGTAAGACAGCTCAATATTCTTTTGAAACAGATGAAGCTAATGAATTTAAATTTGTTGCGATATCTGATACAAGATTAGGTTCTAAATCACAACAATTAGCTATATTAAATGATATTTATAGAAAAGCTCAAGAAATGGGAATACATAATGTTATTTTATGTGGAAATATTTCAGCAGGTTTAAAACCTATTACTGATACTGAATCTAATTTTATAGATAGTACCCAAGCTCAAATAGATTATATAGTAGCTAATTATCCTAAGTATGATGGTATTAAAACATATTTTATTACAGGTAAAGAAGATAGTAAACATCTTAGTGTTAATAATATAAATATTGGTAAGAGAATAGCTGATCAAAGGGATGATATGATTTATTTAGGAGAAGATATTTGTGATATAAATATTGATCGTATTAAGATGCAAGTTATGAGTTCTAGATTAGGTAAGACTTATACTATATCCTATCGTCCTCAACAAACAATTGATGCTTATCGTAGTGAAGATAAACCAGATATTTTATTATATGGTGGATTACTTCAAATGGAAAAATTTAAACATCGTGATGTAAATTGTATATCTATTCCTAGTGTTTGTGCTACTGATAAAGAGATGAAAACAAAGAGGTATTCTAATACAATTGGAGCTTGGTATGTTACTGTAGAAGCTGATCCCCAAGGTAAATTAAAAGAGATACATGCTATAGATTCTCCATATTATGTTACTAATAAAAATGATTATAAGGGTACTAGTATTAAAGTAGACTCTTCCCCAAGGAAGGCAATAGATATGGATAATGCTTCTATAGAAACGGCATTAAAAGTATATAATTATGTTAGAAATGGGATGTCAATAGATACTTTTATGTCTAAATTTCATATAAGTTATAAGGAGTTATCTGGATTATTACATATTTGGGAATATTGTGGAAAACAAGTAGAAATAGTGTCAAATGGTAATGAGATGTTTTTTAAAAAAAATGTTTTAAAGAAAGCTACTTATAGTAAAGCTAGTATGGATGATTTGACTTGTACGGAACTATTAGTAGTGTCTGATACTCATTTTGGTAATATTCATAATCAATTACATTTGTTAAATGATTTGTATAGAGAAGCTTATAATAGAGGTATTACTACAGTATTACATGTTGGTGATATGACTGATGGTAATTATCCAAATCGTCCTGAGAATCCAAGATTACAATTTTTACATGGTTTTGATGAACAAATTGGATATGTATCGGAAATGTATCCTTATGTAGATGGAATGACAACTTATTATATTTTAGGTAGTCATGATGAAACTCACTATAAAAATGGTCAAGCTACTGTGGATAGATGGTTAATGAAAGAAAGACCTGATATGAAATTTTTAGGTCAAGATAAGGGTGAAATAACTATTAATAAAGTTAAATATGTATTGGATCATCCAGGTGGTGGATCTGCTCAAAGTTTATCTTATAAACCTCAAAAGAGAATTGAAATATTAGAGTCTCATATGAAACCTAAGGTATTACTAATTGGTCATTATCATAAGAGTTATCATTTCTTATATAGAAATATTCAATGTATTCAAGTACCTGCATTATGTGGTAAAACACAATTTCAACAAAAGCAAGGATTAATAAATTCTGTAGGAGGATATTTTTTAAAAGTCTGGTCTGATAAGAAAGGAAATATTCAATATATGGAACCTGAAGAAATATCTTATAAAGAAAAAGATTTATGGAAAGAAACTGGTAAGGATAAGGCTAAAGTTAAGAAATTAACTATAGATAAGGGAATATATTAAAAAAGCAACTTAGTTGCTTTTTATTTTAAAATACTAATTATTTTATATAGTAGAGATTCTTTAAAATTAAAATAAACAATTTCTGAATTATGAAATAATCTATAAAAATAATATAATAAATTTAAAACACAAATAATATATAATATTAGATATATAGTTTTTTTATTTATTTTAATTATTTTATAATTATATAATATATATATGACAAATCCTATTATAACTATGGGCCAAAATAAATGATAATGAAAAGCTTTTAAAAAATTTAATTGAAATACTGAGATGATAGCTCTAGTTATGCCACAACCTGGGCAAGATAGTCCAAATATATATTTAATTGGGCACTGATATATTTTTAGAATAGAAAGTATTAGAATTAAAAAAAGTAATATGCAAACTAAAATAGTTAATTTCTTTTTGTTCATATTTTGTTATAAAAAATCACATATATAATGTGATTTAATGTACTTGATAATTATACAGAGTATTCGCCATTAACAAATACAACTTCTTCTTTGTCATTCATGCTAGAACCATAAACTTTAGTAAGACATATTATCCAATCTATTAATGCCCAAACTCCACAACCACCAGCAGTTAATAGTTTAAGAACTCCAAGTCCTACTTGCCCTCTAGCAAATCTGTCAACTCCAAATCCACCTAGAAGCCATGTAAATACCCAGCAAAACATATGCTTGTTATATCTTTTTTCCATTCTACTACCTCCTATTATTATTATAAATTAAAAAATTTAGAACTGTAAAGTTTATTTATATATAAAAAATACTAATTATTCATTAGTACTTTTTAGTTTTTTTGATAAATATAAGAATGGTGTATCACAGATAGCGATTACTATTTCTATAACAGTTGTAGTGGTTGCTATAGATAATATTACTGACATTGGGAATATACCAATGAAAGCTAGGGTATTAAAGAAATAGTTTTCTAAACAATTACATAGTATTGTTGATAAATTATTTCTTAGCCATAATTTATCTGGATATTTTTCTTTTAATATATTATATAATTTTATATCTAGCATATTACTTATAAAGAACATTACCATACTAGCTGACATAGTTCTGATACTGATACTAAATAATGTTTTCATAGCTTCATTTACTACATCTTCAGAACTAGGTATAAATAGTAAAGTTAATTGAGTAATAATTATAAAAGTAATACTACTAAATATACTTATATATACTCCCCTCTTAGCATCTTGTTTGCTATATTTTTCAGACATAATATCAGTAGCTAAGAAAGTAGATGCAAATAAAACATTACCTAAGCTGGTAGTAAAACTAAACACATCAATCATTTTACATACTGTTATATTGGCTAGAATAGTTGCTATACTTAACCAGACATATAATCCTTCTTTTTTGAATAATTTTTCTATTAATACTACTAAACTAAAAGTAACAATAATATTAATAAACCCATATAATATATTCATATAATCTCTCCTTCCCTTTTTTATACTAGGATGTGTAGGATAACTAGTACGTTTTTAATTATAACATAGATTTTAATTATTTTATATAAAAAATACTAACTATTTGTTAGTATTTTCTTTATCTTTGTTTTCTAAATATGTTACTAAGTTTTTATAAGCATCTAAACTCCAGAAATCCCATCTTTCTTCATCAGGGAAACAACCTAAAGTTTTGTCCTCTCCTTCTGGTATGAATACAAAATCCCAACACCAACCATAAGTTCCTGATTTTTCAGTTGCTATTTTTCCTTTAGTTAGTCCTTCAAAGACAATAGGTTCTTCCCCAGGCTCACAATAAGCGATTGATTCTTTAAAATAAGCTTCTCTATCTTCTATACCTTCCATTAATTTTAATAGTCCATCTTCTCCTATTGTATCATCGGCATAATGAGTATATACACCGGGGAATCCTTTTAAACTTTTTACAAATAATCCGGAATCGTTTTTCAAAACAGCTGTATTTAATTTTTCACTGGCCCACTTTGCTGAATATTTAGCTACATCTGTAACATCATCGGCTTGTATTTCTGGTGTTTCCATTTTAATATTATCTACTTCATATCCAAGTGGCTCTAAAGCTTTTTTAGCACTGGCAATTTTAGCCCAATTACCTGTAACATATGTTATCTTTTTTCCCATGTTATCACCTCTTATTTGATTATATCATAGTTTATGTACTAAATCATTATAATTACCAATATATTCTTTAATAGTATTATCTTTTATATATAATATTTTATTAGCTAGTTTATTTATAAAATATCTATCATGTGATATGAAGAGAATTGTTCCAGTATATTCTTTTAATGATTCTTCTAATATTTCTTTTGTATATATGTCTATATGATTAGTTGGTTCATCTAGTATTAAGAAATTATTGTTATTTTGAATTAATTCAAATAATCTTAATCTTACTTTTTCTCCTCCTGATAAGGTATTTATTTTTTTATAGATATTTTCTCCATGAAAATAAAATTTATTTAGAGCACTTCTTAGATGGGATTCTTCCCCTATAAATATTTTTTTAGCATAATCTAAGACAGTTATATTCTCTTTAAATACTATTTCTTGAGGTATATAACCTATTTTGACATTGCTACCTATCTTGATATTTTCACTATTATTTTCTAATATTCTTTTTATTAATGTGGATTTACCACTTCCATTTTCTCCCATTATACATACTTTATCTTTATAATTTATATTTATATTAATATTATTAATTAGTATATTATTATCTATTAATAAATTATAATCTTTTATTATTAATACTTCTTTACCTGAGCGATAATCTATACTAAAATTTATTGGTAGTTCTTTTTTTATAATTGGTTTTTCTTTTTTATCTAGTTTTTCTAATCTTTTTCTAATATGTTCTGCTCTTCTAAAGAAGGGATCTCCTCCAGGATAGGCAAGTTTACCAAATTCTTCTAATTGTTTTATTTTCTTTTTCATAGCTGTTATTATTTTTTGTTGATCTTTATAATCTTTGAATTCTCTTTCTATTCTTAATTCATTTTCTTTTAGGTAGTAAGAATAATTACCATTAAAAATAATTTCTTTTCCTCTTTCTATAAGGATAGTTTTAGTAGCTACTTTATCTATAAAATATCTATCATGTGATACTATAATTACTGTACCAGTATATCTTTTTAAATAATCTTCAAACCATTCTAATGTTTTTATATCTAAATGATTAGTAGGTTCATCTAGTAGTAAGATATTGGGATTTTTTATCATTATAGAAGCTAGGGATACTATTCTTTTTTCTCCTCCTGATAGAGAATTGTATTCTTTATAGACTAAATTATCTATATTGAATCCATTAATTATTTTGTTTATTTTGCTATCTACTTCATATCCTCCTAAATTAATATATTCTTCTTGTGTTTTGGCATATTTATTTAGTAACTTATCTAGTTCTTTTCCTTTATATGTTGCTATTTTATTTTCATATTCTCTTAATTTATTTTCTAGTTCTTTTATGTATGATACACTTTCATATAATATATCTTTAACTATAGTATTATTATCTTTGGTATCTGGCATTTGTTTTAAGTATCCTATGGTACTTCCTTTTTTTATAGAGATGGTTCCTTTATCTGGTAATTCATTACCAGTTATTATATTTAGTATAGTAGATTTTCCACTACCATTTTCTCCTATTAGGGCTATTATTTCTCCTGTTTTTATTTCTAAAGATAAATCTTCTAAGATGTTGTTAAATCCGTAAGATTTATATATTTTATTTAAACTTATTTCTATCATAATCTATTACCTTCCTTTAATTAATTAAAAAACCAAATGAGCGTACTTACACCCATTTGGCGGATGCAGGCACGACAAAAATTGTCATACCTGCTAATAGATTTTTTTCTGTTAACAGGTATGACTATGTTTTACATACATGATTGTTCTTTCAAAGTAATTTAACATAGTCTTTTCCTCCTTTGTTATTTATAGAATACATTATTTAAATAATTTTGTCAAACTATTTTATTTATATCTTTCTTTTATAATATCATCATCTTGTAATTCTCCTATTAGAAGGCTACTATTAGGATTATGTTTTTGATAATTATCATCTACTTGTTTTTCATTAAAGTTGGCATAACAATATTTACATAAATGTTTACAACTATTATAGGTACCTATGTCTACCATCTGAACACAATTACATTTATTTTCTTTTCTAGCTTTCCATTTAGGATATGTTTTACCGGTTAATTTATAGGCTACTTCTTGAGATAGACATTCTCCTTTTATAAAGCCATATTCTATTAGATTTCTATCTTCAAAACAAGTTTGAACTGTCATGTTATTATCTTTAGCGATAGAACTAAAAGATAGTCCTATTTCTTTATATTGTTCTTCAGTTGGTTCATGATAATTTAACTCTTTTATATTTTTCTTAACATTTTTATATTCATCTATAAATGATACTATTATTTTATCTATATAACCATTTAATTGTTTACACATTCTTGTAAATACTTTTTTATGATATTCTAGATTATACTTGTCACTTATGAATATTGGGTCATATCTTACTACTGTATTTTCTTTACCTACTATTTTTGATACTTTTTTAATAGAATCTATTATTGATTTTTTATCAGGAACATTAGGTTCTATATCTTTTAGATATGGAGTTAGAGTTATATGAAATAATATAGGTTTATCTATATCTTTTAAATATGGTAGTATAGGTATGGGATTTTTTGTACAAAACATA
>CACXFI010000036.1 GCA_902766875.1 uncultured Erysipelotrichaceae bacterium
TATAATGGAAAAGAAGATAAAATAGGAAAAGATACAGAAATAAAAATAGGGAGTTTTTGGTCAACAAATCAACAACAAATACGAGAAGCTTTATTCGGAAACAAACAATATAAAGATACTAGTTATGATACAGCTAGAACCATCATACTAGATAAATATAAAGTATCTAGTTATGAAGAATTAAAAAGAAAAGAAGAAGCTAAAAATAAAGCTAAAGCTTTAAAGAAACGTAATAAAGAATTAAAACAAGTAGAAGCTAGTCTTAATCAAAGTATTAATACTGGTAATAGAAAGAGGGCTTAATATATGGATAATAAAGTAACTAATTTATCAAAAATATTAGATATAAAAAAAGCCTATGATAATGATCAAATAAATGAAGAATATATAATGAGTGAAATGACTACTCCTGAATTAGATTTATTAAATAAAATATATCAAGTAGAAATAAAAGAAAGAGAGAAAAGAATAAAAACTAAAGCATATGGAAAAATAGGTGATAAATATGATAGATGAAGTATATGAATATTTAAAAGAATTTGGTTTTACTAAAGAAGATTTAGATAGTTTTGAAAATATAAATGAAAGAATGTATTTTACTAATCTAAAAGAAGTAACTAAAAATATAAACTTCTTATCATCTAAATCTTTATCTAAAGAAGAAATAACAAACTTAATTAGAAATAATTGTTTCTTATTAACAGTTAAAGATAATAGATTAGAGTCTTTAGATAATATATATTTAAATATCTTAAATCTAAATAATGGGGAATTAAAAAAATTAATTCTATTATATCCATATACTTATATAGAAAGTCCTATAGAAATAGAAAAAATAATAGCTTACCTAAAAAAAAATAATTATACTATAGATAATATTAAAGAAATTATTTTTTCTAAACCAGAAATATTAAGTTATAAACTAGATAAAATAGAAAAAATATTTCCTAAAAAGGAGGATTAATAATGACTAAAATAGATGTAGAAAAAAGAAAACAAGAACTAATTAATTATATAAATACTAATTATAAATTACCCCTTAATTGGAAAGAATACTTTGAAGATGGTGGAGATATGAGATTATGGTTTGATAGTATCTATCATCTAGATAAATTTAAAAACTATAATCAAGAATTAAATGAATTATTTAATAAATATAATATCCATGTTTTAACATCTTTAGAAAAAGAACAAGAATTTCGTGAATATGTATCTAGAAGAAGACAAATACCAAGAGTTCATGAATATACTTTTTCTGATAATTCAGATATGGCTATTTGGTATCTAACATATAAAGATGAACATGAAGAATTTGAAACTAGTATTCAAGAAAATCTACCAGAATATCAAGAATTAGACTTAGCAGAAATATGGTCAGATTGTAAAGACGAATTTCTAGATATTATTAAATCACAAGGAAGAATACCAAGACATGGAGAATTTAAAATTAATGATAGAGGAATAGATGTAAGAACTATTTTTGATAAGTTAGTTAGCTTTGATCCAGATTATAGCGAAAGATTACTTCTACATTTAGAAACATTCCATAATCCCCATTGCCTATCTAAAGAAGATAGATATCTAGAATATAAAGTAGCAGTTACTACCTTAGGATATGAACCAGATATACAAGAATTAAGATTTAGTGATGGAACAGATATGTTTACTTGGATAACTAAATATAGAACAGAAGAATTCCAAAAAGAAATAGACTCTATTACTAATCCTAAACCAGAAAGAGAAGTAAATATTTACTATATACCAGAATTTCGAAAAACAGGTGGTAAATTCTATACTATTTGTACTAACTATGGAGAAAGATTAGATCTAGCAGGTATTAACTCATTTGAAGAAGCAAAAAAATTAGATCCAACCATAAAAAAGAGTGGGGGACTTATCTTAAAGAAAACAGATATTATAAAAAATCATAATCCAGGTGGTGATAAGTAATGAAAACAATTCTAGCTAAAGATGAAAATAATAATATAAAAGAATATAAAGTAATTCTTACATATCATAGTCCTGAATATAATAAAGATTATATAGTATATACAGATAATAAATATACTAATGATGAATTAAATATCTATATCAATACCTATGATAAAGAAAATTTAGAACTAGTAAGCGAACCAATAGACAATAAAGAAGAACTAACTAAAATAAAAACAATTATAAATAGTATTCTTCTAACTATGAAAAATGAATCAGAAAAACTAGAAGAAAAGAGTTAAAATAAAAATTAGCTCTTTTTTATTTGTCTCTTTCAAAGAGACCACAAATATTTTTTTACACATATAATTTGTTGATAATTAACTATCTCTATGCTATAATTATAAAGCGAAAGGACTGATAATCATGATAGATAGATTAGAAGTAATATTAAAAAGATATAACGAAATAAAAGAAGAGTTATCTAAACCAGATATTATATCTGATATTAAAAAAATGACTGAATTATCTAAAGAACAAACTAGATTAGAAAAAACAGTAGATTTATATAATAAATATAAACAAGTATTAGATGATATAGAAGCCGCTAAAGAAATGTTCAAAGATAAAGAATTAGGAGAATTTGCTAAAGAAGAATTATCTACTTTAGAAATAGATAAACAAGATATAGAATCTAAATTAGAAGTAGAATTATTACCACATGATCCTAATGATGAAAAGAATGTTATCGTAGAAATTAGAGGAGCAGCAGGAGGAGATGAAGGAAATATCTTTGCGGGAGATCTATTTGATATGTATTCTAAATATGCAAATAATCAAGGATGGAAAATAGAAGTATTAAATAGTACAGAAGGACAAGCCGGAGGATTTACTAATATCGAATTCATGGTTAAAGGAGAATCAGTATATTCTAAATTAAAATATGAAAGTGGATCTCACAGAGTTCAAAGAGTACCCACTACTGAATCTCAAGGAAGAGTACATACTTCAACTGCTACTGTCCTAGTAATGCCAGAAGCAGAAGAATTTGATTTCGAATTAGATATGGATGAAGTAAGAATAGATATAACAAGAGCATCAGGTAATGGTGGACAAGGAGTAAACACAACTGATTCAGCTGTTAGATTAACCCATATACCTACAGGCATAGTAGTATATTCTCAAACCGAAAGAAGCCAAATTAAAAATAAAGAAAAGGCTATAAAAATATTAAAAACAAGATTATATGATTTAAAACTAAGAGAAAAAGAAGAAGCAGAAGGTGCTGAAAGAAGAAGTAAAATAGGTACCGGAGATAGAAGTGAAAAAATAAGAACTTATAACTATCCACAAAATAGAATAACCGATCATAGAATAGGCTTTACATCTATGAATTTAGATAGAATAATGGATGGAGGATTAGAAGTAATAATAGAAGCTTTAATAAATGAAGACCAAAAAAGAAAGCTAGAAACAAATGTCTAAAGAATTAACGATCGTTTCTGATTTAATGTGTTTAGATTGTGGAAGTGTATTTCCAATACGAAGAAAAACTCTTCATCAAAAAAAAGAAGGACATATCAAAGATTTATATTGCCCAACTTGTAAAACAGAAACAAAACATTTTGAATTAAAAGACAAAGATAAGTTTTTATGGAAATATAGCCATTTAACAGATGAAGATATACTAAACTCTAAAAAGGATGAAACAACTAAACAAGCTATATTATTACTAAGAAAGAGAGAATTAGAAAGTGAAAAATCAAGAAGTAGAGTACTTAAAAAAATACCTTCCAAAGGATAAATTAGAAGAAGGTTTGAGAAAACTAGAAAAAGGCTTACCAGTACAATATATAGTAGGAGAAGTAGATTTTTTTGACAATATTATTAAAGTAAATAAAGATGTTCTAATTCCTAGATTTGAAACAGAATTATTAGTAGAAAAAACTATTAATTATATAAACAAGTATTTTAATAAAGAAACATCTATATTAGATATAGGAACCGGTAGTGGCTGTATCGCTATTACCTTATCTAAAAAAACTAATTCTAAGGTAACTGCTATAGACATTTCTGATAAAGCTCTAGAAGTAGCTAAAACTAATTCTAAATTAAATAATACTAATATTAACTTTATAAAAAGTGATATCTTTAGTAATATTAAAGATAAATACGATATAATAATTTCAAATCCTCCATATATTAGATATGATGAAGAAATAATGGATATCGTAAAAAATAACGAACCACATCTAGCTTTATATGCAGATAATAATGGTTTATATTATTATGAAAAAATATTAAAAGAATGCTCTAAATATTTAAATAAAAACTATCTAATAGCTTTTGAAATCGGTAAGGATCAAGCTAATGATATAAAAAAAATTGCTAATACCCACTTAAAAGATATCAACATATCTGTGGAAAAAGATTATTCTAATCTAGATAGATTTATTTTTATAACTAATATTAAGAAACAATAAGTTTCTTTTTCTATTCAAAAATGCTATAATAAATAAAAGGTGATAATATGGAAATAGAAAGATATAAACCAGACTATACTAAAGGATTAACTAAAGAACAAGTAAGTGATAGACATA
>CACXFI010000037.1 GCA_902766875.1 uncultured Erysipelotrichaceae bacterium
TATTATCTAAAATAACATTATTATCAAATTCTCAACCATCAAGAGCAATACTTGCAGTTGGATTTATAGATTTACTATTTTTAATAAAAGGACTTTCTTCACATAATAGGCCTATAAAATTATTTATTTCAATTTTGATGACTATATTCATTAGTGCAATATTAGTAATATTAAATTATAAATATTTGCATGATTATTATAGTTTTAAACCAATGATTATAGTATTAATAATTATGACATTATATTTAACATTCTTTGCATTAAACTTTGATAAAAAATATAGTAAATTATTATTTACTTTAGGAATATTATTTACAATGTTTATATCAGGATTTTTAGTTAATCCAGTTAGAACTGGAGTAAGTGTAATTGAAGATAGTAAAATACTAAAAGAAGTAAAGAAAATAGATAAAGAAGATTCTGGAATATGGATTTCAGAAGGATTTAATTTTCCAGTAAATAATTATATTGCAATGGCAGGAGTAAAAACAATAAATGTAACTAATACATATCCTGATTTAAAAAAATGGCATAAGATAGATCCAGATAAGAAATATGAAGATGTATATAATAGATATGCTCATATAACTATGAATTATGTTATAGAAGAACCAAATGAAAAATTTATATTAGTTCAACCAGATTTATTTATTGTAAATGTAACAGCAGAAGACTTAAAAAAATTAAATGTTAAGTATGTTTTTACTAAAAATAATTTAGATGAAAATTCAATTTTTTCAAAGGTTGATGTCATTGATGAATATAAAATATATAGGAGGGACTATTTAGATGAAGAATAAATTAAAAGTATTATTTTATAGTTTTATAACATTTTTTTCTATTCTTTATTTTAATCAAAACATATATTCTTTCGAATCTTTAAAAAATTTAAATATGTATTTTCAAAATACAAGTGGTATAATTCAATGCTTTTTTATAATAATATTATACATTTTTTATACAAATACTTATAGTCTTAAAAGTGATAGAAAGTTAAATTTAATTACAACAATTGGATCTGTTTTATACACTTTATTTATTATAATATTTAATAGTTATCATATAACAAATAGTTTATTATTGGTAGTTGCGAGTAAAACAACGTTATTAATGTCAGTTATAAAATTTATAGGTTTGTTTGTTTTAATAAAAAATATCTTAAAACTATTATTCATTAAAATAGATGGCATATCGCTTGATGAGAAATCTATAAAAAAAGATAATAATTTGTTTTTGATAGCGATCCTATTGATTTTGTCATATTTGCCAATTATAATTATTTTTTATCCTGGTACTATGAATATGGATTCACTATTTGAAATTGGACAATTTTATGGAAAAATAAAATGGACACAGCATCATCCTGTTTTTCCGACTATAATATATGGGTTATTTATGAAATTAGGAAGAATGATTTTAAATGATAATTTTGGATTATTTTTATCTAACATAATTCAACTAATAGTTTCATGTATAATTTTATCCTATTGTATTAATATAGTATATTGTATAACAAAAAGTAAATTTGCTAGGTGGATATTATTTTTATATTTTATTATATTTCCAATATGGTCAATAAATTTTTATTCTTGCGTAAAAGATGTATGGTTTTCTATTTTCTTTTTATTATTTATTATAATAACAGTAAAATTACAGTATTTTAAAGAATTATCTAAAAAAGAATGGATATTATATTTTATTTCAATATTATTTGTGATTTTGTTTAGAAATAATGGAATACATATAATTATACTATCAATACCATTTTTATATTTTATATTTGATAAAGATAAAAGAAAAGCGTTTTTAAAATGTATGATAATAAGTATATGTATTGGCTTGAGTTTTAATAAAATTTTTACATCCATTTATAGAATAGATAAAGGGAGTATTCGCGAAACTTTATCTATTCCATTACAACAAACTTCACGATATGTTATGACAAATGAATTAACTACAAAGGAATCTAAAATAATATCAAAATTGGTTGATATAAATGATATAAAAGAAAATTATAATCCACAGACAGTAGATTATGTAAAGGCTGAATTTAAACAGAATGTTAGTAAGAAAGATTTAATTAATTATTTTAATATATGGATTAAAATGTTTTTCAAACATCCATCAACATATTTATCTGCAACCATAAATTCTACATATGGATATTTATATCCAAATAAAACAGAATTTAAAGATGGAGTGGCGCAATTTATCATAGATGATTATGGTGTTAATGTAATGAATTTAGATCTAAAATTTAACCAAAAATTTGAAAAAACTCGAAATAAAATTGTCGATATAATCAACAATATAAGATATTTTCCAATAATAGGAATATTATTTAATTGTGGTACATATAGTTGGATATTAATTTTTGATACATTATTTTTATTATATAAAAAGAAAAAAGAGATATTGCTATTATCACCATTATATCTAGTATTACTTGTTTGTATTGCATCACCAGTAAATGCATTAATTAGATATATGATACCAATAATGATAACATTACCATTCATTCAATTTTGGATTTTAAAAATTAAAGATTAAAAAATGATAATATATGTTATAATTAATTTATAAGGAGTGTAAATATGAAGAAAGATAAAAAAGAAATAGCAGTTTTAATACCTTGCTATAACGAAAGTAAAACAGTTGAAAAAGTAGTAAAAGATTATAAAAAGGCGCTTCCAGAAGCAACAATTTATGTATATGATAATAATTCATCAGATGGAACTGATGAAATTGCTAGAAAAGCAGGAGCAGTTGTAAGATATGAATATAAACAAGGTAAAGGTAATGTAATTAGATCTATGTTTAGAGATATAGATGCTGATTGTTATTTAATGATTGATGGAGATGATACATATCCAGCAGAACATGCTAGAGAAATGTGTGATTATATATTAAATGGACAAGCTGATATGGTAATAGGTGATAGATTATCATCAACTTATTTTGAAGAAAATAAAAGACCATTTCATAATTTTGGAAATGTTTTAGTAAGAGGGTTAATTAATACATTATTTAAATCAAAAGTAAAAGATATAATGACTGGATATAGAGCATTTTCTTACGAATTTGTAAAAACATTTCCA
>CACXFI010000038.1 GCA_902766875.1 uncultured Erysipelotrichaceae bacterium
AAATAAAAGGTGATAATATGGAAATAGAAAGATATAAACCAGACTATACTAAAGGATTAACTAAAGAACAAGTAAGTGATAGACATACCCATAATTTAGTAAATTATGATAATCAACCACCAACCAAAACAGTTAAACAAATTATCAAAGATAATTTCTTTACCTATTTTAATTTTCTAAACTTAGTATTAGGATTATCAATAATAATATCAGGAATATGGAGCGGTAGAGTACTATATTCATTAAAAAATTGTTTATTTATGGGAGTAATAATAGCTAATAGTATCGTAGCTATTATTCAAGAAATAATGGCCAAAAACACTATTGACAAATTATCTGTAATATCAGCTACTAAAGTAGAAACAGTAAGAGATGGTAATATAGAAGAATTAGCTGTTGATGAAATAGTTTTAGATGATGTCATAAAACTAAATTTAGGGAATCAAGTAGTAACTGATTCTATAATTTTAGAAGGATCAGTAGAAGTAAATGAATCATTTATAACAGGAGAATCAGATCCTATTCCTAAAAAGAAAGGAGATTCTCTATTATCAGGAAGTTTTATTGTAAGTGGCTCTTGTTATGCTAGAGTAGAACATATAGGAGAAGATAATTATATAAGTAAAATATCTAGTGAAGCCAAATATAATAAACAAGTAAATTCTATAATAATGGATTCCTTTAATAAACTATTAAAAATATTATCTATAGTTATAATACCAGTAGGAATAATTCTTTTATTAAATCAATTAAGTATAAATGGCCATGATATACCAAATGCCATAATATCTACAGTAGCAGCCTTAATAGGAATGATCCCTGAAGGATTAATCCTATTAACAAGTTCTGTAATGGCCGTTAGCGTCATAAGATTATCTAAATATAATGTTTTAGTACAACAATTATATTGTATCGAAATTCTAGCTAGAGTAGACGTCATATGCCTAGATAAAACAGGAACTATAACCGAAGGTAAAATGGAAGTAAAAGACTTTATACCAACAGAAAATATAAATAATATAGACCCAGTATTATCAAATATATCTAAATCATTTGATAACACCAATGCTACAATGGAAGCTATATCTGAAAAATATCCTCTCCAAGAAAAATATACCGTTATTGATAAAATAGAATTTTCATCAGCTCGTAAATTCTCAGCAGTAGAATTCGATAATAGAGGTTCTTTCTATATAGGAGCACCAGAATTTCTTCTAAATAAAACAACATTAGCCAAATATCAAAAAGAAATAGATGAGTATCAAAAAGATTATCGTGTCTTAGTTTTAGCAGTAAATAGAGATAAATTATCAGAAAAGCCAACCAATTTAAAAGTATTAGGATACCTATTAATACAAGATAAAATAAGAGACACTGCACCAGACACTTTAAAATATTTCAAAGAGCAAGGAGTAAATATAAAAATAATATCAGGAGACAATTATAAAACAGTTGTATCCATAGCTAAAAGAGCTGGCTTAGAAGATGTAGTAGGAGTAGATGCCACTACCTTATCAGATAAAGACATAATACAGGCTGTAGAAAAATATGATGTCTTCGGAAGAGTAACACCAGATCAAAAGAAAAAAATAATTAAAGCTCTTCAAAGAAAAAAACACACCGTCGCTATGACAGGAGATGGAGTAAATGATGTTTTAGCTTTAAAACAATCAGATTGTAGTATCGCTATGGCTAGCGGTAGTGAAGCAGCTCGTAATGTCAGCCAATTAGTATTATTAGATTCAAATTTTGCTTCTATGCCTAAAATAGTAGCAGAAGGAAGAAGAACTATCAATAATATTGAAAGATCAGCTTCCTTACTATTAGTAAAAACAATATTCACAGCTTTATTAATAGTAGTATGTATCTTATTACAATCAGAATACTTCTATGTACCAATTCAATTAACCTTAATAACAGCTTGTACTATATCTATACCATCATTTATCTTAGCTCTAGAACCAAATACAGATATAGTAAGAGGCAATTTCCTGTTAAAAGTAATAAGCAAAAGCTTACCAGCAGCTCTAACGGTAACATTCAATGTAGTTATGATAGTGTTATTTGAACAGCAATTAGGAGTAGATGATACTTTAACTAGGACACTAGTAGTACTAATGACAGCCACAACAGGATACATATATTTATTTAGAGTATGTAGACCATTTACTCCAATCAGAATAGCTATGATAGTAATATTATTATCAGTATTTATCTATGGAATATTATTCCAATACAATTTCTTTGATTTAAATCAAGTAACATTTAAAACAGTATTACTATATATAGTCTTCTACATCTGTTCTATTCATATATTTGATAAATTAAATGATTTATTAATAAAAATAACTAATAAA
>CACXFI010000039.1 GCA_902766875.1 uncultured Erysipelotrichaceae bacterium
GCTCTCTCCATCTCAACTACATCTAATTTTTTATTACATTGATATACATATTTTCTTTCTAAAGGATCATAATCCCCCAAATTAATTTTATATACATATTCTTTACCTAAAGCACTAAATCTAGCATGAAAATCATCATTAACTCTATCTATCTTCTTGATATATATATCTTCCGGTAATAAAGAATTAGCACTATTTAAAAACTTATCTATATCTAATTCACTATCCACATCAAAATGAGCTTTCTGATTCATAGCATGAACTCCGGCATCAGTTCTTCCTGATGCAACTATATTAATCTCTTTACCACTATTAATCTTAGTAAATACCTTTTCTATTTCTCCCTGAACAGTCCTTTTTTCCGGTTGTTTTTGATACCCAGAAAAATCATTACCATCATAAGAAAAAGTCATAAAATATCTCATTACTACACCACCCTTAAGATTTCAAAAAAATCTTATAAGTATTTTATCAAAAAAATATAATTAATTCAACCTAACTTTTCCTTTTTTGAGAATTATATACCATATTTGCCATTATTCTATTAGGAACTATCTTTGAAACAGTTCTCAAACACTTGATTTTAAATCCTGGAACAATATAAAACTTATTATTTAAAAGTTTATCTATAGCATATCTTCCTACATACTTACTATCTTGTCCTTTTAAACTAAACCTAACATTAGCAACATTATCAAAATTAGTTCTAACAGGGCCAGGACATAATACACTAATACTAACGTTAGATTTATTCCTTTTTAGTTCTTCTTTTATCGCTTCACTAAGTCTTAGCACATAATTCTTAGTAGCATAATAAGTACTCATTAAAGGGCCAGGCATAAATCCTGCTATGGAAGCTACATTAAGTATCCTACCATTATCTTTTTCTACAAAATCCCTTAAATATAATTTACACAAAGTATGAAGCGCTATGACATTTAAATTAATCATTTCTATCTCTTTATCCAACTCAGTTTCATTAAATTCACCAAAGAGACCAAATCCAGCATTATTTATTAAAATATCTATATCTTTAACTTTATCATATAATTTATAACAATTATCAATATCAGATAAATCAATATCAAATACATCTACCTTAGTATTAATTTTTTCTTTAACTTTCAACAAATCTTTCTTATTCCTAGCAACTAATACTAAATCATAACCTAGTTTTCCTAAATAAAAAGCCATATCTCTTCCTATTCCTGATGAAGCCCCAGTAATTAAAGCTTTCATAATATCACTCCTTTACTATATTTTACTTTCTTTCCAAAATTTAATCAATAATATATTTAAATTCAATTTACAAAAAATATAAAATAAGTTAAAATAGAATATATAAATAATAAAAAGGTGTGATATTATGAAACATATAAAAAATCTATTATTATTAATAATATTTATAATAACCCTAACAGGCTGCAATATGGAAACAGATAATATGGATAATATAGAAATATATACAACTACTTATCCTCTAAAATACTTAGTATCATCTATATATGGAGACCACTCAACCATAAAAAGCATTTATCCCAACGGTGTTAATATAGATGAATATAAATTATCAGATAGAAAATTAAGAGATTATAGTAATAGTGATTTATTAGTATTTAATAGTCTAGACTTAGATAGAGATTATGCTGTTAAGATGATAAACAATAATAAAGATTTAAAAATAATAGATGTATCCGTAGGTATGAGTTATGATAGTTCTATAGAAGAATTATGGTTAAACCCATATAATTATTTAATGATGGCCCAAAATGTAAAAAATGGATTATTAGAATATATAACAAATCCATATCTAATTAGTAATGATGAACAAACTGGTATCAAAGATAAATATGAAATCTTAAAATTTGAGCTATCAAGTTTAGATGCAAACCTAAAAGAAAGTATAAACAATTCCAGATATAATACTATAGTAGTAGATACCGACACTTTAAAATTCTTAGAAAAATATAATTTAAAAGTTATATCATTAGAAGAAAATGAAAATTTAAATAACACTACTATTGAAGAAGTAAAAAAATTAATAGATGATAAAAAAATTAAATATATTTATTCGTTAAATACAGAAACAAATAACACTGTAAATAACTTAATAAAAGAAAAAAAATTAGAATTAGTAACCTTAAATTCCATGAGAAGTACTGATGGAGGCATAACAAACTCTAATGAAAATTATATAACAATAATGAACGATAATATAGATTTATTAAAAAAAGAATTATATAAATAATTAATTCTTTTTTTTATTTAAATAGTTTCCCAATAATATTTGTTTTTCTATATCAGTAACATTAATATTTTTATCATTAAACAGTTCATTTATATATTCTTTTATTTTTTCTTCCTTATCCCTATCATTCAGACCTGTATAAAAATAATCAACAGCTTCTACAGCATATTTAACAATTTTTTCCTTAGTTTCTTCACTAGTTTTTTTATCATATATATATTTTATCTTATTACCAATAATACCTATTAATAATAACATAATTAGAATTATTATTCTATATAAAATATATTCCATAAAATCACCTCTTTCACTATTAGTATATTATAACAACATATATATAACAAATATATTTATCATAATTATTAATTTGTAGTTGACAAAATTAAATTTTAATAATATAATATACACTAATTCAAGAGGGGGAATATAAAATGACACAGTTAATTATTAAAAATGGGCCAGATACTAAAGAATATAATGTTAATAATTCTTTAACTACTCAAGATTTAGAAACTATCAATAGTTTAGAAAGTTTTATGAGTACTAGAATAACAAAATATAATCGTGATGCATTAGAATATTTATTTACAAATATTCAAAATGCCAAAAATATATATGATCTTATTAAAATAAATATTGATTTCACAAAACTTTATATTAAATCAGAAAAAAATTCTGAAAATATAACTAAATATCAAAAAATGTTAAAAGAACAAGGACAATTATCTTATAAAGAAACTATTAAAGAAATCGTCCAAAGACATTTATTTAATAAATTAGTTAAATTAGATAGAGGAACTAGCTACATAAATATTTCAAGATTAGAAAGTCTAAAATATGAAGGTATTCCAGCATCTGAATTATTTAAAATAGCTAACATTAATATTAAAGAAAATACAGACATTCCTGAAATACAAACTCTAATAGAAAAATCATTTTTAGACATAATTGATTTAGTTTATTATAAAAAAGTTACAAATTTATGCTTTGATTGTAAAAATGGTCATCCAGGTAATGGTGAAGAACCAAATACATGTACAAAGATTAATATGCCTAAAGAACATATAAGTAAATATCAATTTATAGAAAGAGGTCAACAACTTATTAAAAATGATGGAGAACAAGAAAAATTTATAGTAGAAAAATGTAAAAATTATGTATTAGAACCTAATTCTGGACCTTATGTTAGAAAAAGAAGTTAATATTTAAAAACTTATATTATCTAAATAATATAAGTTTTTTTATTTTTAATTATAATAGTAACAATTATATTAATTAATATAATTGTTATAAAAATATTGGTAGTTATAGGATTAATTCTACATATTTCAGGATCTAATAACCATTTCAATATAGTCACATACAAAACACCAAGTATTCCCCATATAATACTATTATTTAAACATACATATCCTTTATAATTATATTTCCTATTAGAATAATTCCACATTTCCACATTAAATAAATATTTTAATATAATAGCACCCATATATTCTATAAAAGATAACACTATTAAAGATATAACAAATATAACTATTACTTTTAATAAAACATTATTTATATAAACATAAAAATAATCATTTAATAAATTTAATACCATACACCCAAACCCATAAATAATAGTAAAAGGTCCATATAGAATACCACTATAACAATTAATATTCTTAGCTTTATATACACAAGATTCTAATATAAACCCTAATATAGAATATATTATAAATAAATTTAAATAATATAACATATTATCACCATTATATTATATTTATTTAAATAAAAAAAAGAACTAATATGATTCAATATTAATTCTTACCCTTTTTCCTTCATCAATACTAGAACAAGCTTGAACTATAGTTCTAATAGCTGCTATGTTTTTACCATCTTTACCTATAACTTTAGCCATATCATCTTCTGCTACCATAGCTTCTATTTGAATTTCATTATCTTCAGTAGTCTCAAATTCTTTTACAGATACACTATCTGGATCAGATACCATCTCTTTCAAAATAGTTTCTGTTAATAATACTTCTTTATTCATTACTTACCTTGCTTAGATTCATGGAATCTCTTCATAGTTCCATTTTTACTTAACAATGTTCTAACAGTATCTGTAGGAACAGCTCCTTGATGAAGCCATTTTTGAGCTAATTCTTCATCTATAGTAACTTCTGCAGGGTTAGTTAAAGGATTATAAGTACCTATTTGTTCTACAAATCTTCCATCCCTAGGGCTTCTAGAATCAGCTACAACAATACGATAGAAAGGTGCTTTTTTAGCTCCCATTCTCTTTAATCTTATTTTTAACATAATATTTCCTCCTCTTAGTAGTAGTATCATAACATAAATAAATACATCTGTCAACCTTTTTGTGTTACACTATCTACTCTTTCTTCCTCTATCATTAGCACTTAAATAATTACTATAAGCTTTAGATCTCATTTTTCTTAATTCTTCAATAATTAAGCCCAATTTTTCTATAGAAATACTACGATATTGTCTTCCTAAATATTTTATATATTCATTAATTAACTTCATTCTAAATTTTTCAGCATCTAATAAAACTTGACTAATAGTACTCCAATCACCTTCATCATCTTCATCTAACATACTAATAGCCTTAATATATTTATCTAACTTTATATCTATCTTTTTCTTAACAATAGCTTCTATCATTTTAGAATCAGTAATTAATATATCACTAACTTTTATTTCATCTTTTCTTTGCCTTTTTGGAGATAAAAGATATAAGTTATTAATATCATAATTAGTAAAAACCATCTCTTTAACTTTATTCTTTTTATCAATGTAATATTTCTTACCTATCATATTAATCCTTCTTTTCTAATAAATCATTTCTATTCTCTTTTGTTAATCTTATTTGTTCATTATGCCTATATTCATCTATCTTAGCATGATGCCCACTAAGTAGAATATCAGGTACTTTCATCCCTCTAAATTCTATTGGTTTAGTATAATTAGGATAATCTAATAAATTATTATTAAATGATTCTGATTCTAAAGACTTATCACTAATTACTCCCGGTATTAACCTAACTATAGAATCAGTAATAGCCATACCAGGAATTTCTCCTCCAGTAAGTATATAATCTCCAATAGATATTTCCATATCTACTATAGTTTTAATTCTTTCATCAAATCCTTCATAATGACCACATAATAATATAATATGTTCTTCATGACTTAAACTTCTAGCTAAAGACTGATTATATGTTTTACCAGAAGGAGTAAGCATAATAACTTTAGTATTATCCTTTCTTAAAGCTTCTATTGCGTTAAAGATTGGTTCACACATTAAAACCATACCTCCACCACCACCAATAGGATAATCATCTACTTGCTTATTCTTATATGGAGAATAATCTCTAAAATTATGAATATTAATCTTAACTAATTCTTTTTCTATAGCCCTTTTAATAATAGATTCATTTAAAAATCCATCAAACATACCAGGAAATAAAGTAAGTATATCTATAACCATTATATCAAGCCCTCTATATTATTAATAATAATTTTTTTATTACCTAAATCTATTTCATTAACAAATTCTTTAACATAAGGAACCATATATTCCCTAGAAATCCCTTTAATAACGATTATATCATGAGCTGGATATTTGTCAATTCTTTTAACTATACCGATATTTTTATTATCTACATATACATTTAATCCAACTAAATCACTATTCAAATACTCATCTTTATTCAATATCAAATCACTTTTTAATATATATACATTCTCACCTTTATACTTTAACACTTCATTTATATCATTATAACCATCCATACATATCATTTCAAATACTTTATGATGTCTATAAGAAGTAATAGTTTCTTTTATTTTATCTTTACCTATATATATATTAAATCCTTTTCTAAATATTCTATCTTTATATTTAAAGTCAGATAATATTCTTAATTCACCTTTAATACCATGAGTATTAACTATCTTACCTATATAAATATATTCCATAACTCACTTCCTATTTTTATTAATCTCATACATAATAATAGAAGATGCTACTCCCGCATTTAAACTCTCACACCTACTAGATATATCAATATAAATATTCTTATCACATAAAGATTTAATATCTTTACTAATGCCATTACCCTCATTACCTATTATTATCACTATATTATTACTATCTATATCACTAATACTAATACCATTATTAACATCAGTGCCATATATAATATACTTATCTTTAATACTATTTATAAATTCTTTTAAATCTCTAACTATAATATTTATCTTATATATCATACCTTCAGTAGCCCTAACTACCTTAGGATTATATAAATCAACTGTATCTTTACTAAGTACTATCGTATCAAAATTAAAAGCGACACCACTTCTAACAATAGTTCCAAGA
>CACXFI010000040.1 GCA_902766875.1 uncultured Erysipelotrichaceae bacterium
TGGTTTTACTATTTTACTTACATCTACTAAAGCTTTTACTGTAGCTACTTTTTCTAATGTATGTTCTGCACCTTTAATTATTACTTCTGTTTGATCTAGTTTTACGGAAGCTATTGATAATCTACTATCTAATTTATCTAGATTTATGACATCTTGTGATAATTCTATTTTTTTAGATACTTTTTGATAAATATTAACATTAACAGTTGATGGATCTAATTTGTATGAAACACTTTTGATTGGGCTTTCATAACTTAAATTAATTTTATGAGTTCCTTCTTTTAAATTAGACAAATCTGCTCCTACTTTACCAGTAGATAATTGTTTTGCTAGATATAGATCTACTCTTCTTCCTATTAATGTTACATCTACTGTTTCTGGTAGTCCTTCTATAACATAAGCTTCTGCATTATATGTTACTTCTACTTTTTGGTCATACAACACAGCAGCTGAAGAATCTATTAAAACATTAGATTCATTATCTACATAGAAGAAAGCTGCTATAGCTAGTAATAATGAAATGAATATTAAAGTACTTCTTTTTGTTATCCATCTTTCAAATCTACCAGCTCTACCTCCTGTTTTATCACCTATAAATAGAATAAATTTTGTTATTGGGACAACAATTCGTTTATCTATCCATTTATATATAGCTCTAAAGATAGCTACTATTGATAATAACAATCCTCTAATTAATTTCATTGTTATCACCACTTTCGTTTTCTTCTTCATCTTCAAATTCATCATCTAATAAGAATTCTTTTTTAGGCTGTAATTCTTCTACTAACATAAGTCTAGCATCATCTATAGATAAATTGTGATTTAACACTCCGTTTACTGCTATAGAAATTCTACCTGTTTCTTCACTAACTACTATTACGATAGCATCAGTTTCTTCACTTAGGCCGAGAGCTGCTCTATGTCTTGTCCCTAGTTTTTTATTTATTTTTCCATTTAAACTAATTGGGAATACAGCACCGGCACTAGCTACTTTATTTCCTTGAATTACTATTCCACCATCATGTAGAGGATTTCTTGGGAAAAATATTGATATAAGTAATTCTGATGAAATATCAGCATATATTTTTTTACTTTTTTCTATATACTCACTTAGACTTACATCTCTTTCAATAGCTATAATAGCTCCAATACGAGATTTTCTTAAGTATTCAATAGCAAGCATTATTTCATAAACCATTCTTTCTCTTTCATCCATAGTTAATAATTTATGCCTAGTAAGTATTTGCTTTCTACCTAAATTTTCTAAAATACTTCTAATTTCTGGTTGAAATATGATTATTAGAGCTAATGGTCCCCACATTATGACATATTCAAGTAATAATCCTACTGTTGTTAAATTAAGCCAATCACTTAATAGTTTTATAGCAACTAGTATTATTATTCCTTTAAATATTAAAACCATTTTTATATTATTTTTTAAATTTTTTAATACAACATATATTAACATCCATACTAACGATATATCAATAATTGTCTCTATATCAGTTATTAATTTGGTAAAAGTCATCCTATCCCTTCTCTCTCTATTGTATTTTAATTATATCATAGTACTAAAAAAAATAAAACTAATTTTTCGTTTTATTTTTTATTTTATATTACTTATAAATTAATTATTTATATAAATTATTATATGTTATGTGTTTAATATGTTAACAAATGTTGTAAAGTATTATCCAGTATAAGGTATTACTAAGTTAAGACCATAATCTTTATCAGAGTATTGAGATTTAGCAATTACTTTTATAAATAACATCTTATTAGTTGTATCAATTTTTGTGTTTGTAGTATCTAGGTTTATAGTTAAACTTTCATCAAATTGTTTATTGTAATCGCCATATGTATACGCTGTTTTAGTGATTTTTAAAATTTTTGTAGTTCCATTTGATAGTATTATTGTATATTTTAACTCATTGTCTTCCTTGGTATTTTCATGAACTTCTTTGACACCATATTTGCTGACATCATCCATTACTTCTTTGGTCATTAAAGATTTATCAACGTTAAATTGTATTTGTTTATCTAAATCTTGTTGTCTTTCTTTTAAATTTATAGTTATTTCAGCTAGAAAGAAAGCTACTCCCATGGCAATTACAAAAGATACAATTATTTCTACTAGTAAATATCCTTTATTATTTAATTTTTTTATCATAATATCACTCCATTATATTAGCTTTCTGTTATTGAGAATTTACCTATGTCTATGTTTGTTGCTTCTCTACCATCAGCCACATACCCAAAATTAAAGTTAAGGTAATAGGTTCCATCATTTTCTGCTGTAAACTCTATATTAACAGTGTTTTCTGTGGTAGTAGTGTTTGGTAAGTGTCCTGATTTTGATTGATATACTAGAGAACTACTATTATTTGTATCATATGGTTTGTTTGTTAATATTTGATATGCTATACCTCCTTCGTTTGAATCTAACATTTGGTATTGTGCATTAATTTTATATTTAAAACTTATTGTATATTTCTTGTCTTTTTCTAAACTAATTGGATAATATATACTTTCCCAATTGGCACCACCTACGAATTCTATTTTATTCATATTTGTATTTGAATTATATGTTATGTTGAATGTCCCAGCTGGATTAATATATTTCCAGTAATTTTGTTGTCCTTCTTGCATATCTTGTTTAATATTATTTACACTATCGTTAGTGTAATATTTGGTTACTATTATACTAGTTACGGCACTACAATCAGTAGAAGTTACTTTTTGACCATTATTTTTATATAGAACTATATTATTGCCATCAAAATTATTTCCAGCATAAAAGAAATATTCATTAGGAGTTGTAGAGGTACCACAAAAAACATTGGCATAATATTTACCTCTTTTAGTTATCATAGAAAAATCATTTTCTTGTGGTGATCCTATAACCACTTCATTTATAGGAAATAATTTATTTTCTATTTTTTCACTGATAGTTATGCTTCTATTATTTTGGCTTCTCATTACTGATAATACTGATAGTAAGATTATTAAAAATAATATTAAGAAACCATAAATAGTAGCAGTTATAGCAAACCCTTTGTTATTTTTCATAATTACACCTCTATACTATAGTAATAGTATACTTTTTTATTTGGATCATTAGGTGATGCAACTTCTCTTTCTACTATTAATATATATTTGTCATTTTCACTATCACTTACATTTTTTTTAACATAATTTTCTAAGTAATTTTTAAAAGTTCTTCTTGTAACATTATTTATTAAATCATTAACTGATGTAGTTTTCGATTTAATAAATCTAACATCTTTAACATTATATTTGCTAATAATTTCCTTTATTGGGTTTGTGTTAAATGTTTTACTACCATATGGTGTGGCACTTGTTGCTGTACTTATATAGTCGTCAATTTTATTATCCATTATATAGTCATAGATATATCCGGTAGCATAAATAGTGTCTACATCATAGTAGTTTTCTCTTTCTTTATAAGCATTTATAGTTTTAATTGATGAAGAATACATAAGCATCATTACTGTGGCCGCTAATGTTGCTACTACTGTTACTTCTGCTAACATAAAACCCTTTTTATTTAATTTCATTTTAATCACCTTTGTACTTGATATTATCTTAAATATATTATATAATATTCTTAGAATAAAATCTAGTAGTTTTATCAAAAAGAAGAAAAGAGAGGGTATTATGAATAACAATATGGATAATAATGCAAATAATTTAGTTAATAATTCCATGAATAGCCAAAATAATACTGGGTATAATCAAGTTAATTATAATACCAACTATTATAATAATGCTATACAAAATAATAATCAAACTATTTCGAATAATCAATCTTATCAAAACAATCAAAATTATGGTAATTATTATAATAATCAATATCAAGATTTGATTAATATAGATTTTGCTAATACTCCTATAGTTGAGGCTGCTAATACTATTCTTCTTACAGCTTCTTCTAAAAGTGCTAGTGATATTCATTTTGATCCTGCTACTGATTGTTTAAAAGTTAGATTTAGGATAGATGGAGTTTTGGAAACTTATCTTCATGTTCCTAATATATATAAACAAAATCTTACTACTAGGCTTAAAATAATGTCTGGTATGAATATAACTGAAACTAGGTTACCACAAGATGGGGCTATTAAAACTACTATTGGCAATACTAATTTGGATATGCGTGTATCTGCTCTACCTACTAAAAAAGGTGAAAAGATAGTTATAAGAATATTAGATTATTCCAAGAATATTAAAGGTATTGAACATTTATATTTTAGTAAACTTAATTTTGCTAAAATTAATAAGATGCTTAGTGTTCCTAATGGTATTATTTTAGTTACTGGAGCTACTGGTAGTGGTAAATCTACTACTGTATATTCTTTTTTGCAAAAACTTAATACTCCTGACACTAATATTATTACTGTTGAAGATCCGGTTGAAATGGAAATGGAAGGATTAAATCAGGTACAAGTTAATAGTGAAATTGGATTAGATTTTGCTACAGTTTTAAGAAGTATATTGAGACAAGACCCTAATATTATTATGATTGGTGAGATAAGAGATAGTGAAACTGCTCAAATAGCTGTTAGAGCTTCTATTACTGGTCATATGGTTGTCTCTACTATCCATACTAATAATTCTTTAAATACTATTGAAAGATTATTGGATATGGATGTCGAAAGATATCTTTTAGCTAGTTCTTTAGAAGGAATAGTATCTCAGAAGTTAGCTCGTAAATTATGTGATAAATGTAAGAGATTTAGACCTACCACACAATTTGAAAAAACTATCTTTAAGAACTTTTTGAATATGGATGTAAATCAAATATATGAACCTGTTGGTTGTCCTGAATGTAACCGTGGTTATAAGGGGCGTATTGCTATTCAAGAAGTATTAGATATTAGTCAAGATATTAGAGATGCTATAAGCCAAGGGCTAAGAAAAGATGAGTTAAGAAAGCTAGTATATTCTAGAGATGTTGTGTCAATGTTTCAAGATGGCTTATATAAGATAGTGGCTGGTTTTACTACATTAGATGAAATATTGAAATTAGTAGAATTAGATGATGAGGTTTCTGATAATAAAGAAATAACTGATATGATTACAAAAAGATAATTAATTGTAAAAATATTTACTTAAAATAGTAAATATTTTTATATTATTAATGTCTTTTTATTTTTTACATAAAATTATATAGGTGAAGATAATGAGAAGTAATTTTATTAAATCAACTATTATTCTTGTTATTGGGGGATCTATTTCTAAAATATTAGGAATGGTTATTAAGATAGCTCTTACTAGAAATATTGGAGAAAATGGTATAGGATTATATATGTTAATTCTTCCTACTTTTAATTTATTTATAACTTTATGTACTATGGGTATGCCTATATCTATATCTAAATTAGTTAGTGAAAGAAAAATAAATAGTAAGAGGCTTATTTTATCTTTGATACCTATATCTTTGTTATTTAATTTATTTTTAATTATTATGTTATTTATAATTAGTCCCTATATTTCAAACTATTTACTTAGTAATAAGGATACTTATTATCCTCTTATGGCTATAGGGCTTACTCTTCCTTTTATATGTATATCTAGTATTATTAAGGGATATTTTTTTGGGAAAGAAAGAATGTTTCCTCACAGTTTGGCCACTATTATAGAACAGATAGTTAGACTTTTATTAATTATGTATATGATACCTAAATTAATGATATATAAAATTAATATAGTTATTACTTTCGTTGTGCTAATAAATATATTGAGTGAATTTTCATCTATTATATGTTTATTATTTTTTTTACCTAAGGGTAATAAAATTACTATAAATGATTTTAAATATAATAAACAGAATTTAAAAGATACTTTAGATATTAGTATACCTACTACGGGAAGTAGATTAATAGGTTCTTTTACTTATTTTTTGGAACCTATTATTCTTACATATATACTTCTTAAGGTTGGCTATAATAATAGTTATATTACATTAGAGTATGGAATTATTAATGGATATGTATATCCCCTACTTCTTCTTCCTTCTTTTTTTACTTTGGCAATATCTAATGCTATTCTGCCTATTATATCTAATTATTATAGTTTAAAGAAATATAATATGATTAGAAAAAAAATCAAGCAGGCAATTCTTTTATCCTTATCTATAGGTATTCCTATTACTTTAATATTTATTATTATTCCTGATATTCCTTTAAAATTTATATATAATACTTCATCAGGTATTAATTATATTAGATACTTAGCTCCTATATTTTTATTATATTATATTCAAGCACCATTAACTGCTACTATGCAAGGTATGGGATTTGCTAAGAGAGCTATGTATGGAACTTTTGTTGGATCTATTATTAGAATATTAGTCTTGGGAATTGTTAGTTATTTTAGGGTTGGTATGTTAGGACTATTATTATCTACTATTATTAATATGATTTATGTAACACTTCATCATTTATGTTATATAAATAAATATTTAAAAACAGTTACCTATTTTGAGTAACTGTTTTAATTCTAGAATTATCTTTACTTCTATATATTGGTAATAAGTAATTCTTATATAATCCTGATGGAGTTTTTTCTCTTACTGCTGTTAAATATAAAAATTCTCCTTCTTCTAGTGGTTTTTCTAACATATCATTAAATATTTGAACATCAAACTTAATTCCTTTTTTACTTGTGGTTTCATTTTTACTACTACTTATTATATATGGTAAATCTATATTTGAATCATAATATAACTCTCCATTTTGTTCTTCTAAAAATTTAGGATATTTAAATAATTCTCCATCAGCTTCCATTCTAAATGGTTTACATATATCGAATTTCCCTGGTTGGAAATATAAATGGAACGATCCTTCACTACTATTAAATCCATATTGATAATTACCATCTTTATCTCTTGTAGCTAGAAATAAAAGATATTTTTCTATATGAATTGTCATTTTTTCTTGCCCTTTTTCTACTGGAATAACCCCTAAATCTTTAATCCATATTTCATTGTTTCTAGTTCTATTTATAGGTTTACTAGTCATATAGAAATTATTTTCATTCATGTACAGATAGATATTATTCCCCATTAGTAATTTGTTTTCTATAGTGTATGTTTCACTTCCATTTTGAATTGTAGTTTCTTTTTTTAGAGTTATAGCTCCATTTTGTTCTATTGTAAACAATTTATTGCTCATTATTATCACCTTTTATACTATTTATATAATTTGTATATTCTTTTTCTATATATTTATCGGTCATGCCTGCTATATAATCTATTACTTTTCTATTATCAGTGGTATTTTTTAAGTATTCTTTACTTTTATCTTTTAGGAAGTTTAAATATATAGAATTGGTTTTATTTTTTATGTTATTTTTATAATATATAAATAGATCATTAAACATTTTGGTATATTCTTCGACTTGTTTTTTAGTATGTGATGGTATATATATATGCTTATAATTAAATTTTATTAATTCTTGTAAGGCTTTAAAAATATCATCTGATATTTTTAGATAGTTTTTATCAAGACTATTATTTATTATATCTAATACTAAAGTATTTACAATACTGGTATTAGTATTCCCTAAATATTTGGTTATAGTCTTTGGTATGTCTTCTTGTTTTACCATACCTAATCTAATTGCATCTTCTAAGTCTCTTCCTATATAGCCTATAATATCACTTATCCTTACAACACATCCTTCTAGAGTCATAGGTATTATTTTTTTGCTACCATTTTTATCTATATAGCAATTATTATATTCTTCTAAGAATTCTTCTTTGGTTTTGGGTTTATAATGATAAGTATTTGTTAACATTTCTCCGTTATGAGCTAAAATACCATCTAATACTTGAACTGTTAGATTTTTTTCTTCTACGTACATTAAATTTCTAACACTTTGGACATTATGCATAAAATAGGTATTATCATATTTTAGGCTTATATCATTTAATATTCTTTCTCCTGTGTGTCCATAAGGGACATGGCCTATATCATGACCTAAGCTAATAGCTTCTATTAAATCTTCATTTAAAGATAAAGCTCTTCCTATTGTTCTTGCTATTTTGCTAACTAATTGAACATGCATCATTCTAGTACTTATATGATCATTTTGATTATTGGTAAATACTTGTGTTTTATTTATGTATCTAGTATAAGATAAGGAGTGTAAGATTCTATCTGTATCTCTAGAGTAATTAGATCTAATATCATCTTCTTGTTTTTTAAATCTAATTGCATCTTTGTTATATGAAGCATACTTCCCTAAATTATTTTCATAGTTTAACATTATTTCTTTTAATTTTGGATTATTCATACTACACTTCCTCCTATTATCTAATTAATTTTATTTCTATTTTTGTAGATATATAATTTGATAATAAATACATAATTGTTGTATATATGAGTGTCATAATAATGCTATGAGTACATATTATTAATAATAGTTTTATATTATAAGTATTATAGCTTATTATTCCTAGGATAATGAATGATAAGATATGATATATAAATATTGATGCTACTGATATGATATTTACACTTATTATATTGTCTGATAATAAGTTAGTAAAATATCTAGCGATTAGGGCTATTGTAAAAAATAGTATAGCATTTAAAACAAAAGTATTAGTATAGACTAGGTCATATAGTAATCCCAGGATAAAGGCAAGGAAATAATATTTTCTTTCATCATCAAAATATTTGCTTACTATTATTATTGTTATTATTGTATATATCGTTGATAATAGACTAGGATTTGAGATTGTATAATTTAGATAATTTGATATAATTCCTTGCAAAAAAAAGGATATGATATTAAATATTATTACTACTAACATTATTTGGTGTCACTCCTTTTTAAAACACTAACATAATTTATATCATCAAAACTAACACTTGGTTTTACTTTTATTATTTTAGCTAGTCCATAAGAATCGGTAGTAATATTTTCTACGGTACCTACTAAAATACCGCTAGGGAAAACTCCACCTAAACCACTTGTATAGACCATATCCCCTACTTTGACGTCTTGAGTATTACTTACTCCTTCTATTAATATATCATTTGTTTCATAAGAATATCCGTTCATTAATCCAATTACTTTTGATTCTCCATTTGTTATTGTTACAGATATTTTATTATTTGAATCATTAGTTGTTATTAATCTTACATCAGCAGTAAAATTAGAAACATTAGTTACTTTACCGATTAAACCTTTACCATTTATTACTACCATTCCAGTTTGTATATCGTTATTTTTCCCTTTATCTATAGTTATAGTATTATACCAATAATTGGTATTTCTATTAACGACAGTAGCATTTAAATATGAATAATCTGTTAAAACATGTTCTATATTTAATTCATCTTTTAATTCTTTTATTTCTTTTTCTAATTCAGTATTAGCAGCTTTTAGACTATTTAATTCATCAACATTGGATTTTAATATTTCATTTTCTTTTCTAACGTTTCGTAAATCTATATAATTCTTAAATAATTTTTTTATAGAATCAAAGGGATATGCTACTACTTTTTCTACTTCTATAATAATATCCTTTCCTATTCCTTCAAAGATATTTTGTTTTCTATCACTTGTTAGTGTGTATGATAATATGGCTATTATTATAATAGCGATTATTAAAATAATTATTAATATCAACCTCATATTTCTTGTTTTTTTTCTAGCCATGTTATCACCATCCACTTATATATTATATAATATTAAAAATAAAAATTAAAGATTTTTTAAGTATTTTTTTAAAGAAAAATAGGAGAAATACTTCTCCTATAATTACATTTGTTCTTTAATTTTGTATTGTCCTACTCTATCTCTTAAGAAATATAATTTAGCTCTTCTTACTTTACCTTTTTTAGTTACTTTAATATAAGCTACATTAGGGCTATTTACTGGGAATGTTTTCTCTACTCCTATACCACTAACTTCTTTTCTTACGGTGAAAGTTTCTGAAACTCCACTACCTTTTCTTGAGATTACAACTCCTTCAAAATCTTGAACTCTTTCTTTAGATTTACCGTTTTTAGTTTCGATTATTTTACATCCAACTACAACAGTATATCCTACTCTAAATTCAGGAATATTAGGATTTAGTTGCTTTTGAGTTATCTTATCTACGATATTCATAACTTCATCTCCTTCTATTTAAACATATTACCAAACAATCATATAATTAGTATAGCGGATTGCTCTCGCTTATTAATACTATCATAAAATATAGTAAATTGCAAGAAAATTAAGCTATTTTATTTAAAGTATTAATAAAATCCTTACTTTTTATATATAATCCAGAATATCTATCATAATAGTCATCTATAAAATTATTTATTTCTTTTTTTACATTTTCACTTATATCTAGTTTAGTTATTTTTGATACATCTACATAGTAAAACATTCTAATTAATTTTATTGTTTTGTCTGTTGTTATGGGTTCGTTATTTAGACAGTTTTTACAAAGATATCCACCTTTATAACTAGATATGGTAACTATGTCATTAGTATTTCCACAACTTACACACGAGTCTATTACTGGTCTTATCCCTAAATAATCTAGCATTTTTAATTCTAGTATGTTAGTTATAACTAAGGGGTCAAAATTTTCTTCTATTTTTAATAAACTGTTTTTATATAATTCATATATATTTTTGTTATTACTATGTTCATATACTTTATAGGATAGTTCTGTAATAAATATGCTATAGCTCATTTTAACTATATCATTTTTTATATTTTTAAATTTGTTTATAGTATCATATTCTAGAATAGTAGATAAATTATCTCTATAATTTATTTGAAACTTAGCATAGGTTAATTTTCCTATTCCAGATACTTTGCTTTTTATTTTTTTTGCACCTTTAGCGATAGCTCCTATTAATTTGCCATCATCTGTTAATATATTTACTATTTTACTACTTTCTTTATAATCTATTTCATTTACAACTATTCCTATAATTTCTTTTATCATTTAATCACTTTCTTTATTAATTAATTCTTTATATTTTAAATAGTATTCTATTTTCCCTGTTTTTACAAATAATAACCATAAATCATATTTATTCATAATATCACCTCTACTATAATGATGTAGAGGTTTTGTTATTTTTATACAATTTAATTTTTATATCCAACTTCTTTTAAGAAGCTATCTTTATCACGCCATTTTTCTACTACTTTTACAAATAATTCTAAATATACTTTTTTATCTAGAATTATTTCTATTTCTTTTCTACTATTAATACCTATATCTTTTATCATACTACCATTATGACCAACTATTATTCTTTTGATACTTTCTCTATCTACAATAATAGTAGCTTGAATATTTATGACATTATCTGATTCTTCTATATTATCTACTTTGCACATTACAGAATGTGGCACTTCATCTCTAGTTAAATCTAAGATTTTTTCTCTTATTATTTCAGAAATTGTAAATTCTATAGTGTTTTCGTCTGATATATTTTCTGGATAATATAAGATATTGCTTGTTAAGTATTTTTTGATAGTTGAAATTATGTCTTTTACGTTTTTATTTTTTAAGCTTGATACAGGAATTATTTCTTTAAAATCATATAAATCTTTATAATCTGTTATTGTTTTTAGGATATCTTCATATTTAACTTTGTCTATTTTATTTATTATTAGGAATACTGGTGTATTGTATTTTTTTAGGGTTTCTATTATAAATTTATCTCCTGTACCTAATGGTTTTGTTATATCTACTACAAATAATATTACATCTACATCATCTAATGAAAAATAGGCTTCCTTATTTAATAGTTTTCCTAATTTATTTTGAGCTTTATGGATACCTGGTGTATCTACAAAGACTATTTGAGTATCTTCTTCATTGTATATACCTTTTATATTATTTCTAGTTGTTCCACTTTTATCTGAGGTAATGGCAATTTTTTTATTTATGATGCTATTTAATAAGGTACTTTTACCGACATTTGGTCTTCCTACAATAGATACAAATCCGCTTTTCATTTTAAGTCTTCCTCATCAAATGGATATGGGCATAATTCTTCTATTGTATGTATTTCTGTTTCACCTTTAGGATTCATACAAATTACTTGTTTATCTTTTTCAAAAAATTCTAACATTACTTGTCTACATATCATACAACTCATACCTATTTTGTCATTATCGCACATTACATACAATTTTTCAAAGTCACCCTTTTTATAACCATTGGCGATAGCCTGAATAATTGCATTTCTTTCTGCACATATTCCAGCTCCATATGAAGCATTCTCAACATTAACTCCTGTAAATTCTTTCCCGTCTTTCATAACAACAATACTACTTACTTTGAAATTAGAATATGGGCTATAACTATTATTTAGTAATTTTTTTAATTTTTCTTCCATTATTTTTCCTTCTTTCTTTTATTTTCTTGTTATATTATATTTAGATAATAATTCTTCTTGTAAATCGAACATTATTTTTTCATCTTTAGGATTCATGTGATCATATCCTAATAGATGTAATACTCCGTGAGTAGCTAGAAAAGATACTTCTCTTTCTTTAGAATGATTATATTCTCGAGCTTGGTTATAAGCTACATCTATTGCAATATATATATCTCCTAATACCCTAATACTTTCTAAATCTATTTTTTTATTATCTTCTAAGGCAAAGCTTATAACATCTGTTACTCTATCTATGTTTCTATATTCTTTATTTAGTCTATGTATTTCATCATTAGTTACAAAGATAATATTAAAAATAGCATTTTCTATATTTAATTCTTTTGTTAAGAAATTAATATAGTTGTTTAAATTTGTTATTTCTTTTATATCTTTTTTGGTATTATTTATTATTTCAAACATGTTATCTACTCCTAACTAAAAAAGTTCATTATATTTAAATTAGATGCATATATTAAAATTATTAAAATTATTATTACGACTATAAAATTAATTACACTATCTTTCTTTAGGGCTTCCGGCAGTTTATTTGTAATACTACTTATTCCTACATATAATAAATATCCTATTATACCACCTATTGCATTTAATATTATATCATCGATATCAAAAGTTCTTCCAATATTTAATTGAACTATTTCAATTGTTGTAGAGACTAATATAGTTAACATTAAAGTTATCCATACCTTTTTTGGCTTTAAAAAGTCTGACACAAAATAGCCATATGGTAAGAACATTAAAATGTTACCAACTATATTTTTTACGAATAATCTACTACCAAAGTTATATCTGAATATTTCTTTAAATGGTATATAATTAGATGTTCCATAATTTACATCTTGAAATGTAACTATTTCGAATAAACATAATATATATAATATAAATATTAAGGCATATAAGTCTTTATATAGAACTAATTTTTGATGATGTTTTATTAAGTATGCTATTCGTAGTGAGCAAGCGATAACAGTAATTATTATGATTACTGGTAGTAAGTCTGGTAATATAGAACTTATCATATTATGTAATATTTTAATCATAGTATCACTTCCCTATATATTCTTAATATCCCTCTTTTTAAATATAACAAATATAAGTAAAAATAGCAATAGATAATGGAAAATATATATAGTTATCGAATAATTAATTTTTATATTTAAATACTTATTTATATTGCCATTAATATATGTTAAAAAATTATAATTTGGAAGTATTGTTAATTTTATTAGTGAGAACTTTTTTAATATATTTATAATTGTATCTGTGAATAAATATATAGTTAAAGTAGTTATTGAAGATATTACTGAATTAATAGTTATTGTACTAATAAGGAAACAAAATGTTAGAATAAATAATAATTTTGGTAAATTATATAATATTCTTATAATCATATATACGAATATGTTATATTCTTTTATATTATTTATATTAAAATCATATACAACTATAGGTATTTTTAGACTAGATAGTCCAAATATCACTCCACCTATCCATAATTCTAATATAATTAATATTATTATGGAGATAAGCATTATTATTATAGATGTTATATATTTACTTAATATTATTTTATTTCTAGAATAAGGCTTTGCCAATAATAGTTTTATTGTTCCTTTATTATATTCTTCACTAATTATGGTTGATGTTATTATTGTAATAATTAATATTATAAAAATTTCATAGTCTTCTAAAATAGTTTTTAGACTACCTCTTAAATCATTATTTTTATTTATATTTAATTTGTTATCTATTATATATTTATTTAAATATTTTTCTTTTATTAATTCGTTATATTTGATTTTTTCTTGATAATCATCTTTAGTTGTTAAATTATTTAACTCTAGAGAACTATTATAATAATTATTTATGGCATCATTTAAATAATTAGTACTATAATCTATATTTTTGTTTAATCTTAGTAATAATATTTCTTTTTGTAGTAGTAACTCTTGATTATTTTTATCAAATTTTAATTTATCATCTATTTCTTTTATATTTTCTTTAATAAAATCATAATTATTATTGTTATTAAACCAATTTAAATATTTGTCATATGTAATTTTATATTCTTCTAACAAGTTAGTATTTTCTTCTATTTCAGTATAATAATTAATATTATATATAGTATTATAGAAATAATCTTTAGTTTTATTATACTGAAATGAATCTTTTCGATAATTAGATTGTAATTTTAAAATATCTAGATTTGTTTTATCTCTTACATATTCCATATCTTGTTCATTTTTTATTTTAATTTCTAATTTCTTTATTTTTTCTTCTATATTATCTTTTTTATTATCGATATAGTTACCATTGTTATCATAGGTTATTTTGAATAAAATATTATTTATTAGAGAAAACACAAAAATACAAATCCATAATATGTAAATAGTTTTTTTATGAAATATTTTATATGATTCATTATATATTAATTTAATCATTATTTTCACCTAGTTTCTCTATAAAGATATCTTCTAAGTTTTTTTGATAACATTTTACTTCATATATATTTATATATGGAGATATGGTTTTTATTAATTTGGAGATTTGATTTTTGTTAGATGTTATTCTAAATTTTTCTTTATCTATAATGGTTATATTATCTATATTTTTTATTTTACTTGTGTTATCTACTATGAATTCATAGATATTATCATTATTATTTTTATCTATATAAAATATTTTTCCATCTTTTAGAGCACATATTTTATTACAAAATGTTTCTAATTCACTAAGAATATGACTAGATATTAGAATAGATTTATGTTCTTGGTATGCTAATTTCATAAAAAGTTTTTTTATATCTCTTACTCCTACTGGATCTAGTCCGTTAAATGGTTCATCATATATTAATATTTTGGGGTCATGAAGAAGAGATAAAGCTATTCCTAAACGCTGTCTCATACCTAAGGAATAAGTATTTACTTTTTTATGAATACTATCTTCTAATTTTACTAAAGATACTACTTTATCTATTTTAGATTTATCTAAATTATATAAATTGGCTGTTAATTTTAAATTTTGATAACCTGTTAAATACATGTACGTATCTGGATTTTCAATAATTGATCCTACTTCGTACATAGCTTTATCATGATTTTTTAAAATATTATAACTATTTATATATATGCTTCCATTATCTATTTTAGATAAACCTAAAATCATTTTTATTAGCGTTGTTTTACCAGCTCCATTTTTTCCTATAAATCCTAAGATTTCACCTTCTTCTATATCTATATTTATTTTATTTATAATAGTTTTATTTTTTATTTTCTTTTCTAAGTTATAGCATTCTAGTGTTTTCATATTGTCTCCTTATATATTTTTATTTTCATAAAAGCTATAATAATTATTTTTGCCAATTATTATATGATCAATTAAGGGGATAGAATGCAATATACTTATTTCTTTTATTTTGTTAGTTATATCTATATCTTCAATACTGGGAGTTGCATCTCCTGATGGGTGATTATGAATACAAATAATATATGAAGCAGAATTTATATAAGCTTCTCTAAAGATATCTCTTGGATGTACTATACTAAAATTGATACTACCTATAAATAATAATTTATGGGAAAGATATTTCTTTTTATTGTCTACATATATTACATAGAATTCTTCTTGTTTTTTATCTCTAAATAGATTGTTGAAATACTTTATTATGTTTATTGGATTAGTACATTCTATAACATTATCTAAAGTTATATCTTCATTTATTCTTCTTCCTAATTCGGCTACACTCTTTATTTCAATAGCTTTTACTAATCCTATTCCTTTTATACTGGTTAGTTCTTTTATTGATATATCTTTTAGATTTGTTATATTTTTTACTCTACTTAGTATTTCTAATGATAATTCTTTTACTGAATAATTCTTAGTTCCTGTTTTTTAGACTATTTGTAATAATTCTTCGTTTGTTAAATTTTTCTCTCCTACTTTTAAGAATCTTTCTCTTGGTTTATCACTTTTAGGTATGTTTTTAAACATTATCATTTTATCCCCTCAATTATATTATTGTTTTTTTATTTAGGAAACTCTTTTTTTTAGAAGAAAAAAATAAAAAACTGCATATTATGCAGTTTTGTTTTCTTCTTTAGACTTAGTGTCTTTACCCTTATAATATCCACATTTAGGACATGCTCTATGTGGTCTAATCATTTCATGACAATTAGAACATTCTACAAGTCCATTAGCAGTAATGCTATCATGAGCTCTTCTCATATTTCTTCTAGTTTTACTTACTTTTCTAAATGGTACTGCCATAGTATCACTCCTTCCTTGAATTAATCAATTCTTCTAAATTGCTAAAAGGTGAATTTTTTGATGAGGCTAATTCTTCTTCAGTAATAAGTCTCCATCCATCTCCTGCTTTTTTTATATTTCTATTTCCATCCCCTATAACTTTTAAAGGAACTTCCAATACAATATTTTGCCATAAAAATGGAATAATATCAAGCTTATTTTGAATAATTGTTAAATTATTTTCATCTTCTTTGGTATTTTCCGTAAATATTTCGTCAAAATCGATATTTATAGGTATAGTTACATCGTCTAATGTTAAATCATCTGGGAGAACCATGTTACCAGTAATAGTACCTGTAAATGTGTATTCATCTAATATCTTAGATATATTGCCCTTTAGATGTAGTGAATCTAATTTTTTTATATTACTATCTTTTATTAGTGATTCTGGTATATTGATATCAGAATCGATATTTATAGAAGATTCTTTATTAGTAATTAGATTTATTAAATCAATATTCATAGTATCACCTGCCTATAAATTATATAATAAAATTTAGATAATAGCAATTACTTATTTTTATATAATTCTAAAATTTTATTAAATTTGTCTGGTACTGGGCTAGTAAACTCCATATATTTATTTGTTTTTGGATGAATAAAGCCTATGGTACTAGCATGAAGCATTTGGCCAAATTCTTTATCATCTAATTTATTATATCCATATACAGGATCATTTACTATGGGGTGTTTTATATATTCCATATGGACTCTTATTTGATGAGTTCTGCCGGTTTCTAGGATGCATTCTATTAGGGTACTAGTATTATATCTTTCTAAAACTCTTATATTAGTAATAGCTTCTTTTGAGTTATCTTTTGTTACACACATTTTTTTCCTATTGTTTTTATCTCTTCCTATAGGAGCATCAATTGTAGCTGTATCTTCTTCAATTATTCCATGAACTAATGCAATATATTTTCTTAGAACTGTTTTTTTATTTATTTGCTCTGCTAAAATGTTGTGACTATAGTTATTTTTTGCTACTAATAGTAAACCTGATGTATCAGCATCAATTCTATGAACTATTCCTGGCCTTATCTCACCATTTATATCACTTAAATTATTATTGCAATGATACATTAAAGCATTTACTAAGGTGCCTGTGTAATTACCTGGGGCTGGATGTACAACCATACCACTCGGTTTATTTACTACTATAACATCATCATCTTCATAATAGATATCTAATGGAATATTTTCGGGGGTTATATCTATATTTTCTTCATATTCTTCATTTAAATAAATAATATCATTTATTTTTATTTTATAATTATTCTTAATAGGTTTATTATTTACTAAAATGTTTTCGGTTTCTATCATTTTTTGAATTTTGTTTCTACTATATTCTAGTTTATCCATTAGATATTTATCTATTCTAATATCTGATGTATCACTTATAAGTTCCATAAGTCACCTCCAAAAATACTAGTATTATATTACTTTTTTTCTTTTTTAACAAGTTTATCTTTTTTTATTTCTAAAATTATTAAAATAATAAAAGATATTACTATGAAGCTGTCTGCTAAATTGAATACTGGGAAATCATATTTAAATATTTTTACATCAATAAAATCTATTACGTAGCCATATATTAATCTATCTATTAGATTACCACAGGCTCCACCTAATAATAGACCATAAGCTAGGTATTCTAAGTTTTTAAGATTTGGTTTTTTATAGATATAGTATAATATTAAAACTATTACTAAAAAAGAGATAATAGCTAGTACATAAGTATAGTTAGAAAAGATACTGAATGCTGCTCCAGTATTTCTAACATAAGTTATATATAAGAATTTATTAATTATAGTTATAGATTTATTTAGAGTAATTAATTTAGATATTAATATTTTAGATATATAATCTACAACTATAAAAATAATGGCATATAAGCATGTTTTTTTCATATTATCATTCCTCACTCTTACATGTATTTATAGATTTATTTATTGTTAAACAATCTAAATTAGCTGGTGAAGTTTTAAAACAATATTTATAATCATCATTTCTCTCAATTGTAATATTGATATTTGAACATTTTATTTTATTTTTAGGATTGATTAAATCTTTTTCTGTTATTATACCAGAATCTATTAAATCATATAGTCTTATATTGTCTGTTGATGTCTTATTAATTCCGTTTATTTTAATATTGTCTTTATAGGTAACATAATAATAAACAGAGCCAATATATTCATTTGTTTCTTTGCTTTTAAAGCAAATATTATTGTTTAAATCTCCAATTATATTACCACTACTGTTTTTATTGCAAGAATCTGTTCTTTTTAGTTTAAATTTACTATTATTCATAGTTATATAATCTTCTATGATATTAGTTAATTCTTGTTTAAACACTTCTTCTGCTTTATCTTTAGAATTACTATATACAGATGTAATTGTTACGACTGTTATACTTGTTATTAGTGATAGTATTACTATGGTTGCTAATAATTCTACTAAAGTAAATCCTTTATTATTCATAAAATTACCTCTATTCTTATTTCTTTATGTTTATTTTAACATAAATATTAATAAAAAGAAATAGTAAATAATTTATTACTATTTTGTTAAAATCTTCTTATATGGATAAGGATTATTGATTATAGATAATAATTCTGTATTACTATACTCTGGATTTATTAGATTATTTGTTACAAATAACATTCTGTTATCTGTTTTAGTATTTCTTTTTATGGTAGAGAAATATCCTCCTAATGTATAAGAGATTAATTCTCTATATTTATTGGTATCTATATATTCTGAAGTTGATGTTATTTTTTTATCTTCTTGTAGTTTTGTTATTAAGATATCACAGTATTCATAAGGATTATTTATACTTTTAAATAATTGTTTTATGAATAGGATATTATCTAGATGAATATTTGAGTATTGTTCTAAATTACCTAAATGTCGTTTTAATCTTTTTAAACCTTCTATATCATTATTATTTATGATATTTTGAGGGGTTATTTCTTTATAAGATATTTTTTTAGAAATTAGATTTAATAAGAAAGTTAATCCTTCAAAGGCATTATATGTAAATATATCATAGTATCTAGAATTTAAAATATTATAGATGTCTTTATTGGTATAATTTTTTTGGAATAAGTAATCACAGGCTCTTGTTTCAAAATAGATACTTATTAATTCTGATAGATATGTATATTTGGGATATAAATGACATTCTTTGTTATTGGAATCTAGTGAATAATAATGCATATGTTCATGAATTATTAGAGGTATATCTTTGATAGTGTTTGTAAGAGGATAATTTAAAATACTAGAAGTTATTTTATTATCATATTGGGTTAGTCTAGCAAAATATCCTGGTTGGTTTATGATATCATCATATTTATTTCCTAATTCTCTTTTAAATAATAATTCTATGTCTTGTCTTTCTTTTTCTTCCCAAATTAATATTTTTTTATTATTTAGTCCTTGTATGAAGGAATCTGTTAAATTTTTATCAATATTATTTAATATTTCTATTATATATAATAGTATTGTATCTTTATCTATATATGGATAATTATTATTTTTTTTATTATTTGTAGATATATAATATTTTTCTATTTGGTTATTGGCTGTTATTAATAAATCGATATTATCTTTAATGAAATCATCAAAAAAAATATCTAGTAAGTTATTTAATATTTTGAAATTATTATCCATTTTGATTCCTCCAACTTTTTTATAATAACATACTAAAAAAAAATAGTAAAGATTAGATCTTTACTATTATAGTTCAAACTGAGAATTATATAAATCAGCATAGAAACCTTTTTTATTCATTAATTCAAAGTGATTTCCTGTTTCTATAATATTGCCATCTTTCATTACTAAGATTAAGTCAGCATTTTTTATAGTAGATAATCTATGAGCTATTATAAATGATGTTCTTCCAACAGTCAATTTATCCATAGCTTTCCCTACTAATTCTTCAGTTCTTGTATCAACATTACTGGTTGCTTCATCTAAAATTAAGAAAGGAGCATTTTCTATCATTCCACGAGCTATGGTTATTAATTGTTTTTGACCGCTACTTATATTATCGTTATCCCCTACTTGAGCATTTAATCCTCCTGGTAGGGTTTTAATAAAGTGATCTATTCCAACTGTTTTACAAGCATTCCAAATATCTTTTTCTGTTACATCTTTTTTATTAAATTTTATATTATCTTTAATAGTTCCATCAAATAACCAGGTATCTTGTAAGACCATTATGAATAGATCATGAATATTTTCTCTTGTTAATTCTTTAGTTGATACTCCATCTATTAAAATATCTCCTTCATTTATTTCATAGAACTTCATTAATAGGTTTACCATAGTGGTTTTACCAGCTCCAGTTGGTCCTACGATAGCTATTTTCTGGCCTGGTTTAGCTTTAGCACTGAAGTTATTTATAATTATTTTATCTTTATTATAGCCAAATTTAACATTTTTAAATTCTATTTCACCTTTTACTTTATCTTTATCTAAATGTTTGGTTAAAGAGTCTTGTGATGACATTTCTTCTTCTTCTAAAAACTCAAATACTCTTTCGCCTGCGGCAGCTGTGGATTGTAGGCTAGTTAAACTTTGAGCTATTTGTGATAGTGGATTAGTAAACATTCTTACGTATATCATAAAAGCTACTATTACACCGAATGATATAACATTATTCATAGTTAGTAATGCTCCTACTACGCAGACTGCTACATAGCCTAAATTACCAACAAATCCCATCATAGGGTGCATAATTCCTGATAGAAATTGACTTTTTCTACTACAGTTATATAATTTATTATTAATTTTATCAAATTCTTTATTTGTTTCTTCTATTCCATTATAAGAAGTAACTACATTGTGACCACTATATATTTCTTCTACATATCCGTTTAGATTTCCTAATTGTTCTTGTCTTTCTACAAAGTATTTTTGGGATTTCCCTAGAATAATAAACATAAATGAAAATCCTATGATACTTGATATAATACCTGTTATAGCCATTATCCAGTTAGTTATAAACATCATAATAATAGATCCTATAAATAGTGTTGTACTAGTTATTAAGGTTGATAGGCTTTGATTCATACCACCTGACATGGAATCTACATCGTTTGTTATTCTGGATAATATATCTCCTGTTTCATGACTATCTACATATTTTAGTGGTAATTTATTTATTTTTTTAGTTATATTATTTCTCATCAGTCTAGAATAATTATTTGATACTTTAGCCATTATAATTTGCTCTATATAGCTAAATAATGAACTAATTATATAGAAGGTAGCTAGTAATAGAGATAAATTTTTTATTTTATTTAAATTCATTACTGGTTTTATTTCATTATAGATACTGTCTGGTAGTTTATCCATAGCTTTTAATAATTCTTCATTGCTAGAATTTTTATCTACACTACTTATAATCCCTATTAATTCTTGTTTATCTTCCCCAGGAATATTAGGATTATTTATGATATCTTGAATTTTTTGTTCTGATATTCTAGGAGTTATTCCTTCTGTTATATAATCTGTTAAATTAGATAATTTATTAGGAGCTATTAGAGAGAGAATGGCTGATATCATAGCTAGTAATATAGATATTATAATGATATTATGCCATGGTTTTAGACTAATTATAATCTTTTTTATAGAACCTTTAAAGTCTTTAGATTTTTCTATTTTACTATGTGGTCCTCCTGGTCTAGGCATTTTCTAACTCCTCCTCTCTAAATTGGGATAAGGCTATTTCTTTATAAACATCACAAGATTTTAATAATTGTTCATGAGTACCTATTCCTACACATTTTCCTTTATCTAAAACAATTATTTTATCAGCATTCATAATAGTTCCTATTCTTTGGGCTACTATCATAACAGTAGCATTTTTAGTATATTTTTTTAATTCTTTACGAAGGTTATAATCTGTTTTATAATCTAAGGCTGAGAAAGTATCATCAAATATATATATTTCAGGATTTCTAGCGATAGCTCTTGCTATAGACAATCTTTGTTTTTGACCTCCACTTACATTGGTTCCACCTCTTGCTATATGAGAATTTATTCCTTTATCCATATTATTTATGAATTCACTAGCTTGTGCTACTTCGACAACTTTTTCTAAATCTTGTTTAGTTATTTCTTTTTTTCCGTTATCTCCAAATTTGATGTTATCAGATACTGTACCGGTAAACATAAAAGCTTTTTGAGGTATATAACCTATAATATTATGTAGAGTATTTAATTTATAATCTTTAACATTTATTCCATCTACTATTATTTCTCCATCTGTAGCATCGTAAAATCTTGGGATTAGATTTATTAAAGTAGATTTACCACTACCAGTAGAGCCTATAAAGGCTATTGTTTCTCCAGTATTAGCTGTAAAACTAATGTCTTCTAATAAATATTCATCGGCATCTGGATATTTGAATGATACATTTTTAAATTCTATAGTTCCTTTTATATTATCATTAGTTTTAGATATGGTTCCATCTTTAATAGAAATATCAGATTCTAACACTTCATTTATACGGTTAGCTGAGACTCTTGCTCTTGGTAATATCATAAATATCATAGTAAGCATTAAGAATGACATAATTACCTGCATTCCATAACTTGTAAATACTACCATATTACTAAATAAATTTATTTTATCTAACATATTTAAATTTACTATTAGATTAGCCCCTATAAAATAGATACCTAATGTTAAGAAATGCATAACTAAATTCATGACTGGACTCATTATAGCAAAAGTTTTTTGAATAATGATATTAGTGTCAGTTAGATCGTCATTTATTTCTTTAAATCTATTAGTTTGGAATTTTTCAGCATTGAAAGCTCTAATTACTCTTATACCTATTAAGTTTTCTCTAGTACTATTATTTACTTTATCGGTTAATTTTTGAATTTTAGTAAATTTAGATGTTACTATAGACATAATACTAAAGACAGTAATTAATAATATTATTACTCCTGCTCCTACTAAAGAACTTAATTCCATACTTTTATTAACTATTTTAGTAATAGCCCATACAGCCATTATAGGAGCTTTTATCATAGCTTGTAATCCCATGGCTATTAGCATTTCTATTTGTGTAACATCATTGGTAGTTCTAGTAATTAAACTACTAGTTTGAAATTTTTTCATTTCAGCTACCGACAATTGTTGGACTTTTTTAAAGACTTTTTCTCTTAATTTTAGAGAGAATCCTGCTGATAGAGTACTAGCTAAATATCCTATTAGGATAGCTGATAGCATACTACCAAAAGCACATGATAGCATAAAGATACCTTGTTTTAATATTTCATTCATACTACTTCCATCAGTTTGAATAAGTCTAGTAATACTACTCATATAATCAGGTAATTTTAATTCTATCCATACTTGAAAAAACATAATAATTATACAAGATAATATAATTAATATATCTTTTTTTGTTAAGTTTTTAAATAATTTAATCATATTTATCCTCCTTTAGTGCTTTTTTAATTATACTACAAAAATAGTTAAAATAATATAAAAATAGTTAGATTTTACATCTAACTACTTATTATTCCATAATCCATGTAAATTACAATATGCATATGCATTTATATATTCTTCTTCTGATAAGATAAAACTAGCTTCTGGTTTATCGTTAGGTTTTAGATATTTTATCATGTGTCCTTTATTCGTTTCTAGTATTATGAATTCTATATAGTGTTCTTCTGTCATAGGATGTTCTACTTCTCCTACTTTAACCTTAACTATATTATCTTTAATATCTACTACTGGGACATGCTTTTCTAAAGCACCATCTATACTTCTTGATACTAATTCTACCATATCTTCACCACAACAGACAGTACTTGGATTACCGTTTTCTAAAACAGCTATTATTTTACCACATTTCATACATTTATATAACTTCATTTTTACCTCCTATATTTATAATTTAAGTATAACATATTTTATTATTTTTATGAACTATTGTATATGATTTTTATTTATTTATAGTTAATGTTTTCTTTTTTATATTATTATAATTTTTTAAATATTGTAAGGTATCTTTATATGAATTAGCTATATGATAATATTTTTTTACTTTACATGATGTAAATTTTTGCTCATACATAGTATCTAAGAAAGATATTAATTTATTATAATATCCACACGAATTATATATTATTATGGGCTTATCAAATTCATGATTTCTTTTTGATTCTATAGCTGTAAATAATTCATATATTGTTCCTATTCCACCTGGTAAGAAAATAAGTGCATCTGAATATTCTATTACTTTATCTGTTCTATCTGATATTGATTTTGTTAGTTCTTCTTTATCACAATCTAAATCTAATAAATCATCTTTATATACTTCTGGGCAGATTCCTGTAACTTTATTATTATATATTTTAGTAACATTATATGACATTCCCATTAATTCTGTGTTACATGCACCAAAAACTATATCATTATTTTTTAATAATTTATTCAAATAATTATAACAATCTAATAAATATTTTTGTGTATATCGTTACTAGATGAGCATCCAATAAATAATTTCATATATTACCTCTTTCTTTCTCCTAATCTTGGCCTCTTTCTATATCTTTCTGATAATTCTCCACTTTTAGGTCGATAATTATTTTCAGTAAGTTCTATAGCTCTATCTATATTTTCAGTAATTTGTTCTTTAAATAGATTTAGACTTTTTATTGTACTATCATATACTTCTTCTTTTGATATACCTAAGAAATTACTAATAGAATCTGTACTATAATATTTATTATCTATATATCCTAGTTTAAGACTTACTATTACAGCTTCTTTTACTGTTAGTACTTTTAACATATCTTCAAATGAAGGTGATTTTAACATATCTAATATTTTGATATAATCAGCTTTTTCTAGAGTAGAATTTTGAACTTCAGTGCTTTGTACTTGAGCTTGTGGTTCTATAGTATTATCAATTATAATTTCTGGATTTTTTGGCACCATATATTTATCTAGTTTTTGGGCTCTTGTAATTATCTTTCTTACTACTTGATTATAATACTTGTAACCAACTTCTTTATTCCATTCATCACTTCTTTTAGGTTTATCTATATCTTCTCCGTTAGCTAAATAAAATATTTTTTTATCTTCATCATTTAACATAGTAATGGCTATATCAATTTGTTCTTTAGTAAAATTATACTTGTCTAACATCTCATAAATTGTTTTTAGATTTCTTTGATTTTTGTAATTATTATCCTTAGATTTAGAATTATTTCTAGGTGGTATTTTATTTTTATATTTTTCTTTATTATTATGTTTTATAATAGTAACTAATTTAGGACATATAGTTCCATAGTATTTTTCAGAAAGTTTAGTATTCCATCCTTCACCTCTTTTAGGATTATCTAAATCTTCTCCATTGGCTAAA
>CACXFI010000041.1 GCA_902766875.1 uncultured Erysipelotrichaceae bacterium
AGTACTCCAACTACTCCAAGTACTCCAACTACTCCAAGTACTCCAACAGTTTCTAATAAAGGAGCTAATTATTATTTGAATACTTTAGGGGCTAAAGTTAGAGATGGTAGCTATGTATATGGTTTTTCTAAAGGAACAACTGTATCAACTATTATTAATAAAATTAAAAATTCAAAGGGTGTTAGTGTGTTGAATGTTAATAATAAAGGATTAGGTAATAGTGAAAAAATAAAAACTACTGATAAGATAGTAATTACCGATTTAGATGGAAAGACTAAATATACTTATAATATTATTATATATGGTGATGTAAATGGTGATGGTAATATTACAGCTGGAGATTATGTAACTGTTAAGAACCATATTTTAGGTAAAGCTGGATTAAATGGTGCTAAATTGAAGGCTGCTGATATTAATAGAAGTAGTAGTGTTACAGCAGGAGATTATGTTATGATTAAGAATTCTATATTAGGTAAAGGTACTATTAGTCAATGGTAAGAGAGGTGTTAATAATGAAGAAAATAATATATAGTATATTGGCTATAACTATGTTTTTAGCTTTTGGTAATACAGTTATGGCTGCTAATTATACAATATCTTTAAGTTCATCTTCTGTTACTAAAGGTAGAAGTGTAACTTTATATATAAGATGTTCTGATGTTACTGGTGGTTTTTCTATATCTTCATCAAATTCTAATGTTGCATCTTTATCTAGTAGTAATGTATGGTGTGAGAATAACACTGAGAGTGTAGGAATATCTACTACAACATCAGGTTCTGCTACAATAACAGTTAAACCTTTGTCTATAGCAGATGGAAATGGTAAAGATTTATCTTTAGGGTCTAAATCGTTAACAATAAGAGTTAATGAACCAGTAGTTGTAAAAAAGAGTACAGATGCTAATTTAAGCAGTCTAGAAATTGAAGGTGCAACTTTAAGCCCTGAATTTAAGAAAGATACCTTAGAATATTCTGTAGAGCTTCCTGCTGAAACAACTAAAGTTAATGTTAAGGCTAAAACTAGTGATAATAAAGCTAGTGTTAAAGGAACTGGGGAAAGAGAAGTTAATGATGGCTCTAATAAGTTAGAAATAGTAGTTACTGCTGAAGATGGTACTGTTAAAACTTATGTTATAAATGCTAATGTTAAGGAATTAAATCCTATAACAGTAAAAGTTGATAAAAAAGAATATAGTGTGGTTAGAAAAAAATCTGATTTACCAGAAATGGAATTATTTGAACCTACAACTGTTAAAATTGATGAAGAAGAAGTAGTTGCTTATCATAATGATAAATTAAAAATTGATTTAGTAGGGTTAAAGGATAAAGATGGTAAGATTAATTTATATATTTATGATTCTAAAAATAAGAAATATACTTTATATAATCAAATAACAGTTGGTAGTACTACTCTTTATTTAAAGGATGCTAAAGTTCCTAATAATAATTATAGAGAATATGTGGAAACAATGATGGATAATTTATCTGTTTCTGTATATAAATTAAAAAAAGATTCTAAATTAGCTTTATTATATGGAGTAAATGTATTAACAGGTAATGAAGGCTATTATGTATATGATAAAGAAGAAGAAACTTTACAGAGATATAATGATGATGAAATAGATATTTATAAAGATAAAGCTGATAGCTATTTTACTTATTTAATTATTAGTATTGGTATAATATGTTTAATATTTGTTTTGTTATTAATTAAATTTATAATTAAAACAAGTAAAAATAAAAAAAAGTATAAAACTAAAAGATAGTTTTATACTTTTTTTGACATATTTTATATATATTGTTTTATATAATATTAATATATTAGAATATAAGGGGATATATATATGAAGAAATGTTATTTAGGTATTGATGCTGGTAATTGTAGTATTAAGGGAGTTATTATTGATTCTAAAAAAAATATAATATGTAGTAGCTACAGATATAATAAAAATAATAATGTTTTAAGTATTAAAAAAATATTATATGATTTATATGAAAAAATAGATATTAATAAATATAAAATAGTTGGTGTAGGTGTAACAGGATCTTATAGAAAAATTATGGGTTTGTTACTTGAAACTGATATTGTTAAAAATGAGATATTGTGTCATAGTGTTGGTGGAATTTATTTTTATAATAATATAGATACTATTGTGGATATTGGAGAAAATAATATAAAAATAATTAACATATGTAATGATAAAATTATTAATTATGATATTAATAATTTAGATATTAGTGATTATAGAGAAGTTGATAAATGTTTTAGAGATAAATATTATAGGAGAGTAAGTATACAGGGTGGGAATAGTAAAAATGTTATTAATGTTATAAAAAAACATGCTGATTATATTTATGTAAATGATGTATCTCATTTGATGGGAGCTATAGGA
>CACXFI010000042.1 GCA_902766875.1 uncultured Erysipelotrichaceae bacterium
TATCTGTATCTACTTGATATTCGTTTTCTAAACTATTAGTTAGAGTTTTTATTTCGTCTTTATCTAATACTTCATCTATAGTTATAGCTGTATCACTACTTGTTGTTTCAGTTTTCTTAATATGATATTTCATATTTTCTAATTCCGTACTTAATTTATCTACAGTTTCAGTAGCATTAGTATTTAAAGTTATAGTTGTACCACCAGTAAAGTCTACTCCTAAGTTTAATCCTCTTGTAAATGATAATATTGACCCTATTATTATTATTAATATTGTGAAAGTTAAGAAATATTTATTATTTCTTACAAATTCTAGTTTTGGATATGGTATTATTATTTCTTTACTTTCAACTATTTTCTTTTTCTTAAGTCCAATAAATAGCCATAGTTTATCATTAAAGAATTTGGTCTTAACAAATAATTTTAAAATAAATTTAGTTATTACTACCATTACTAGGATAGTTACTACGATATTTATCATTAACATAGTGGCAAAACCTTTGACACTAGATTCTCCAAATATAAATAAGATTATAGCTACTATCATGGTTGTAATATTGGCATCTATGATACTGGTTAAGGAATTTTTATTACCTAGTTCGGTAGCTTCCTCTAAGCTACTTCCTATTTTTAAGTGTTCTTTTATTCTTTCAAAACTTATAACATTGGCATCGACGGCCATACCTATTCCAAGTAGCATAGCAGCAATACCAGGTAGAGTTAATACTCCATCTATTAAATAGAATAGTAAAAATGATAATAATGTGTATAATACTATACCCATACTAGCGATAAAACCAGAAAATTTATAGATAATAATCATTATAGCTACTACTAAGATTACTCCTATTAATCCGGCAAATAAAGTTTTATTTAAAGAGTTTTCTCCAAATGTAGCTTCTACTGTTCTAGATGATAATTCTTCTAGTTTTGTAGGTAGAGCTCCGGAATTAATTAATTCTACTAAGCTAGTTACTTCTTCTGTAGTAAAGTTACCTTGGATTATTACATCACTAGCGAAAGCTTGGCTTACAGTGGCAGCACTTAGGCAGTGAGAATCTGATAGACTTCCACATGAATCTTTTTCTTTTCTATAGCTATCTACTCCAGGCTCATAATCTAACCATATTACTATTAAATTATCATCCATTTTAGATACTCTATTTGTTACATTATAAAATGTTTCGTTATCTTTAATGTTTAAGCTTACAGCTGGTCTTCCGGCTTGATCTTTTCCTACTTTGGCAGTTCCTCCTAGGACATCACTTGTCATAAGAAGAGTATCGTTAACATCTCTAAATGTTATACTAGCAGTACTAGATAAAATTTCTCTTGCTTCTTCTTTGTTGGTAACTCCTGCTAATTTGACTCTTATTCTATCTTCTCCTTCGATAGTTATTTCTGGTTCACTAACTCCTAGGATATCTACTCTTTTTACTAATGCTTTATATGTATTGTAAACCATATCACTATCTAATTTGGCATCTTCATCTAAAGGAGATATTTGGTATAATATTTCAAATCCTCCTTGTAAATCAATACCATAATTAATAGAATTTAATAGTGGTTTAAAACATAATGTTCCTCCTACTATTACCATTAGGCAAGATATTATTCCAGAAATAGTTTTAATATTTTTATTTTTTAACACAAAAAATAATATTCCTCCTAAAATTAAAATAATACCTATAATTATATATATAGTCATAATTCACCTTCCTGTCACATCTCTTTTAATATTTTAACACAAAAATATAAAACTTCAACAATTAAAGCTAAAGAAAGTTATTTTTCTTTAGCTTTGATCTTTTTTTTACTGATATATAATTTACTAGTTATTAAGAAGTTATTATAGTTATCTATTATTTTTTCATCACAATAATTACACTTTTTATCTTTTAATATTTCAATTGGAGCATTACAATGTTGGCATCTTACTTCTTTGGTATTTCTTTTTATTGTTATAAAATATTCTATATTATGAATTATATCTTTACTACCTTTAATTATTTTCTTTTTTATGGTATCTGATATATAATCTTTTTTGGTTATATTTAGATAAGCATCTATAGTCTCAAGGCCTTCTTTTACTTTTATATCTAGAATATTAACTTTTATCAAATTAATATTTTTAATAATTCTTTTATTATGTTTATTATGTAGTTTTTCTATTTCTTTTTTATATTGTTTATATAATTTATTATCTACGTATTTTTTTAAATTATCATAATCTTCATACATATATGATTTTTGAATTTCTTTATAAGAATTAAAGATAAAATCTTTTAGTGATTCAGAACTTATACTTCTATCTTTATTTCTTATTATACTATTATCTAAATCTTTATCATATATATTTATATTTTTTTCTTTATTTTTATTTTCTAAGTAACTATCTAGAATTGGTCCAAAGAGAAGGCTGGCAGCTAAAGCTTTAATACAAAGAGAAAATGTTTGAATATCTGTTATAGCTAGTGTTATGTTTATAGATAACAATATAATTATTTCAATAATTAAGCTTTTAGATACTTTTTGTTTTTTTATTATTCTATTAAAATTTGTAACTATATTATCTCCTAAGATTAGACCAAGTAAAAGATTTATAAAAAGAATTCCTAATAATAATAAGGTATTAAAATAGTTTTTCGGCATATCACTAAAATTAGTAAATATTTCTATATTTAATTTAGCATGAACAACATTTATATTACATATAAAAGTTATAAATAAAACTAATAATACATACCTTTTATTCTTCTTATTCATATTATCACCTTTATGTGGTCTACCCTATTTTATATTATATAATATTTATTTGATTTTTAAAAGTAAAAAAGAATAAAATAGATAGGAAACCTATACTTTTTTTATTCTTTTAGGTATTTTATTTGATTTTATAAGTTTATTAAATGATTTTTTTACTCCGTTAAATGGGTCATACTTTTCATGTAACAGCTTATCTGTCATACCATATCTTGTAGCAAAGTCATGATCATTTCCAAATAACACTTTAAAATTATTTTTATCTACTATATAACCATTGTCTTTTAAATATTGATATCTACGATAAGTTTGATTGTAATCTTTTTCTATTCTCTTTGATATAGTTTTTAATTCATCAATTAATTCAGGATTATCGTCTATAAAAATATTTTCTATAATTTTTAATCCACCTATTTTTCCAAAGATTTCTGGATTAGTTGTAGTTATTAATTTTATTTCATCTTTTCTATATCCTTCTTCTGTAAAATATCTTAAAGTATCTCTTATATCCTCTTTTTCAACTTTTAAAAGAGATGGATATAATTTTGTCATTTTAATTATATCTTCTTTTGTATAATTTAGCTTTTCTAATAAATCTATATTTTTTGGAAGTTCTACTTTATCATCTTTGCTTTTATTAAAATTATTTAGTGTTTTTGGGCACATTGAAGTTATATATAAGGCAGATGGCTTAGAATAGCCATATTCTATAAGTTTGTTTACTATTTTATTAAATCTTTCTGGATAATCTTTTGGCAAACCAAATAATAAGTTTGCATCCAAATGGAAATAATCACTTATTTTTAAAGCCCCTGCAGTATAATAACCAACTTCTTTTTCTAATGTTTTTACTGTTTTATATGTTTCTTTAGCAGCATAATATAATAATTTTGCATAGTTTTCTTTAATGTTATTTTCTTTACTTAATGGTTTTGACAATACAGCTTCACTATATCTTTTACTTAATATAAATAATATTGGATTATTTATCATTAAACTTTTAATTAATTCATCATTAAACCCATATTGTTTAAGATTTCTAATTCCTTCTAAATTATTTTTTACATCAAATTTCAAAAATTCTGGATATTTTTTTTGCATAGTTAAAATATTAGCTAGTTCAAACCCTTCTTTTACTAAATAATCAACCTTACTAGTAGTTTCTGATTTACTATATCCTTCTTTATAGTAAAATTCGACCATTTCATTATATTTTTCATTTAGTATCTTATCTACTTTAGACATTTTATTGTTTTCCATTATAATTCCCCCTTTATTTCTAGATGTAATTCGCTTTGTGGTTCTGTATTATACTATAAATTAATTTTTTTTGCAAGTATTTAATTTAAAAAACAAAAAAATAGTTTACTTTATGTTATTTAAACTATTTTCTTCTTTATATTTTTTTATATCTGTATAACTTACATGTATTATATCACTTACCATATCAGCTATCCCTAAATTTGTGGCATTTTTCCATTTAGTAACTGTTAAATATTTCCAAATATCTTCTTTGGTGATATTATCTTCTTTTTGATACTTTAATTCTTTTAATTTTATATCAAAGGCTGGTTTTAAGTTTTCATATAATTCTTTTAAGCTTTTATATTCATACATGTTATCACCTATTATAAGTATACATCAATTATATATTTTTTTAAAGATATTATTTATTTTTTAGTGCCTTTTTTTTAAGTTTTATGTTTTGATTATCTTTAAATATTAATGGATCTTTTATAGTTTTTTGTATAGCTTCTTTATTGGAATAACCTAGTTCTTTTATTTCTTTTAATTTAATTATTATTGTTTCTAATTTGCAGGTTATAATAGCTGGATTATTCTTAAATGCTTTTAATGCTTGTTCTTTAGTATATTCTAAATATTCTAAGTAAGTTAGTCTATTGTCTATATCTTGTGGTTTTAAATTTAAAATATTAGGATTAGTTATTATCATTTTTATTATTTGTGGTTTATTTAGTTTATATTTTCTTAAATTATTTATTTTTTTATCTATTAAGTCTTTAGAATACTCAAATATTTTGGGATTAATTTTAGTTATTTCAATAGCTTCTTCTCTAGATATCCCAAATTTAATTAGATTTTCAATTTTTCTTGTTATTCTTTCTTTATCAAAGTTAAAAATTTGGGGATATTTTATTATCATTTCATGTAATTCTTCTTTTGTGTAATAATTTAAATTTACTATATCTTTTATATTAGTTGTTATATTATCTGGTACTAAGAACAAGAATGTTGTATATTTATTAATTATTCTTATTATTTCTTCTTTAGAATAATTTAAAAATTCAAGATACTCTATATGTTCTTTTACTACATTTAATAATATTTCTTCGTTATCATGTAATTTTTTTATTCTTTCTATAGTATCTATTCCATAGCCATAGTCTATTAAGAATTTATCTAGTTTCATACATATTACCTCTTTTTATTAGCGTAGTATTTCATTTGATTTAATATTATATAGTAAATAATTAAATTTTCAAGTATTGTTATTTAATTTCAGTAAAAGTACTATCTATTATAGAATATAAATAGATATAGACTTTTTTATTAGATACTGTTTCTATATATTCTTTATATCCTAATAATTGTTTATTATAATTAGGATCATTAGTATTTTTTAATTTATAATCTATTATATCTATTCTATTATTATATTCTAACATTAAATCTATGATACCATGTTTTATTTCATTATCTTTATTATAAATAAATTCATATTCTTTATATATTTTAGCTTTATTTATATCTTTTACTAAATCATTTGATAAGAAACTTTTTATTTTTTCTATATAAAATTTATTATCTATAATAGAATAGTCTGGATTTATAAGATCTATTGTTTCTAATATTTCGTGTATATTAGTACCTAATTTCATATTTTCTTTTTCTTCTTTAGATATTAAACTACTTGTATGTTTTGAATAACTAGATTCTTCTATAATATTATTATCTATAGTTATTTCTTTTACATCTATTATATTATTATTTAGAGATAATTTTTCTTTATAGTTAGATATATTTATTAGGTTATAGTCTTTAGTTAAACTAAGATTATTTATATCTATTTTTTTATATTTGTTAGATATAACATGTGATATAGAATTTATTATGTCTTGTAAGCTTCTATATGTTTCTTTTATATAATTAGTTAAATCGTTATTAAATTCTTTATTAGAAGTTGGTAAGATTATTATCATTTTTTCTCTGGCTCTAGTTAGAGCTACATAGAATAATCTTATTTTTTCGCTTATTTCTTCTTTTAGATAGTTTTCTTTTACTAAATCTTTATAGATTGTGTTTCCAATACCATCTTTAAAGAAGGGAATAATTATTCCATAGTTTTTATCATATATAAATAATTCATTTAGATCACTTATATTAAACTTTTTATATAATCCTGTATAATAACATATTGGATATTCTAATCCTTTAGATTTATGGATAGTCATTATTTTTACAGAATTAGTATCAGTATTACTATTATTATATTTTAAGTCATATCCTTCTTCTATTAATTTTGATAAGTATAGAGAAAATGTATAAATATTATAACCTAATGATTCCATATTAAGAGCTATATCTTTTATTTTATCTATTTTTACTAATGAATCTTCTATATTACCAATAGTAATTATTTTTTCATAATAATTAAATTTATCTATTATTAAATCTATTAGATTAGTTATAGATATTGAATCTATATTATTAGATATATTTAATAAATCTTTGTATAAATCACTATCTTTAAAATTATTTTTTATAAAATTATTAAATATTTCTTGATCAGATTTCTTATATAAAAAACTTCTTGATATACTTGTATATAAATATTTAAATTCTGTATCTATTTCTTTATTATGAATTTTAATAATTAGTTTAATTAAATTATTTATAACATAGATATCTTTATCGTTATTCATTGTATTATCTTTATATAAAGTAAGTGGTATATGAAAATAAGAAAAGATTTTTTTATATAAATCAAAATTAGTTGCTCTATCCATAATAATACAAATATCATTGTAACTAATAGGTCTTAATTTATTAGTTTCTTTATCCATTATTAAATATTTATTATTTATTTTATCTGTTATGTCTTTAGCTAGAATAAATGCTTCTATTTCTTCTTTATCATATTTTATTTCTTTATTATAATCATAATTATATATTTCTAATTCATTAGAATGTTTTGTATCTTCTTCTAGATATTTATTATTTCCAAAAGTCATTTGATGACTTTCTATATAATTAGCTCCTCCTATATCATCATCCATTATTTTATTAAAGATTATATTTATATTATCTAAGACTTCATTTCTACTTCTAAAGTTTTTATTTAAATCTATTTTTAGGGAACTATTATCTTCTTTAGAATAATTATCATATTTATTTTTAAAGATATAAGGATTAGCATTTCTAAATCTATATATTGATTGTTTAACATCTCCTACCATATAGACGTTATTATTTTCTATCATACTAATAAATTCTTCTTGTAGATCATTGGTATCTTGATATTCATCTATCATTATTTCTTTAAATGAATTTTTTAATTCTTCTCTTACATCCTTATTTTCTTTTAAGATATTAATGGCCATAATAGCGATATCATTAAATTCATAAGAATCACTCATATATTTATAATCATTTATTCTTTTAGTAAACTCTAAAATTATATCTACTATTACTTTAATATTATCTTTAGTTAGATAGATATATTCTTTTATTTCATTTATATCATTATAAGAACATAATGATTTTATATCTTTTATGGTATCTGATATTTCTTGTCTTATGTTTTTTATTTCTTCATCACTACCTTTGGGTGATGATGGTAGTTTTATGTTAAATATTAATTCTTTTATATTATTATAATTATTAGTATTAAATATATCTAATAGAGATTCTTCTACTTTACTGGAAAAATCATCATCTAAATAGCTTAATTCATTTATATTATCTTTAATTTTATTTATTTTATTTTTAATTAGTTTTGTATAACTATCAATATCTTTATTAATTTTTTCTTCATTAAAATAATTATCTAGATAATTTTTTAAATA